>DAOSBX010000030.1:0-16338 GCA_035361075.1 Candidatus Hydrogenedens sp.
TCGTGCGTGGAATGTCGGCTGGTTCGGTCCCCAAAACAACTACTACTTCGACTGGAAGAAAAACCTATAATAATGTAAAAATAGCAAATATTTCACTCCCATATATCTTTCTTATTTTCCCATTTCTCTTTAATTTTCTTAAAATATTCCATCCTGTTTCTTATCTTGTTAATTTCATTAGGATAATAGTCAAATAATACATTACATAATTCTATCATCCATTTTTTTCTAGAATAACCTTGTTTTATAACTATGCTATTTGCATTTGCAATTTGAATTTGTCCCCATCCCAAAGCACCTATAGTTAAACAATTCCAAGAAAGAAATTCTATAGGTATAAAATGAACTCTTTCTACTTCAATATGGACATTTTTGTTTATATTGTATACTACTATTAACAACACATAATAGTTAGAATCATCTTCATAAAATCTAGATAGTCTTTCCACAGAAGTAAGATTAGGCATGTTAAATGAAGTTCCCAATCTATGTGTTTTTACATCAACTATATAATATAAATCGTTTTGGTCTGTAAATGCTATATCTGCCATTGCTCTTCGTGCAAACTTATTAGAATAATCTTTCAAAGGAATTCCTAAAATGTTTTGAAAATTTTCCTCTAAAATATTTTGTATAGCATCTCCTGTCGCCCTTGTACTATAAAATGTTTCTCTACTTAAAAAATCGGGATATTTATTAAGAAATATTTTAATTTTTTCTTCTACATTTTTATAATGTCCATCATAAAAAAGAGAACTTTTCATTATCTATTCCTAGCTATCTCTTTCAGAGAATAAAAACATCTCATAATTTTCTTTTTTTGATCTTTCTTTTTTAATATTTTTTCTGTTTACATCCGTTAATGAATTACGTTCCCAAAAAACACCATCATAATAACCTTGTATAGAATTATCATTTTCTGCAAGATATAACCTTTTGGTAGCATAAGTACAATATTCTTCATCTAATTCAATCATGACAAAATTTCGTCTTAATTTTTTTGCAACAACCCCTGTTGTTCCTACACCTGCAAATGGATCAAATACAATATCTCCTTCTTTTGAACTAGCGAGAATAATCTTCGCTAGTAGTTTTTCTGGTTTTTGAGTCGGATGGGGAGTATTTTCTGGCATAGACCAAAAAGGTATTGTGATGTCTGTCCATATATTTGATGAATAAGTTAACCTATATTTTCCATTTTTTTCTTCTTCCCAGTCTTTAGGTCTTCCTTTTTCTCGATAAGGTGCAATTACTCTTCGTTTTAACTTCACTGCTTCAGAATTAAAATAGTATTCATTAGACATTGTACAAAACCATATATCTTCTGAATTATTTTTCCAATTTGAATTTGCTCCTCTTCCTTTTTCTCTTTCAAATGTTATTCTATTTCTTACCTTAAAATATTTTTCACATAACAGGTGAATTGCGGAAGAAGAACGCCAATCTCCACAGATATAAATTGAAGATGTCGGTTTTAATAATTTTATTATTTTATTTAACCATGATTCTGTCCAATTCATATACTCTTGTGTAGTCATTTCTGTAAATGAACATGTATTAAATGTTTTTGTTAAATTATATGGTGGGTCTACAAAAAGAAGGTCAACAAAACAAGGTGGTAAGAAATCTATAACTTCCCAAAAATTTTGATTGATCACTTTATTGAGGATGGCCTCTATATTTACAGGAGAATTTATCTTAATTAAATCCCTTTTATAGCGTTCTATATCCTCTTTTGATAATGTAATTGTTCTATTTAAGGGAGCTCTACTTGTCATTATATCCTAAATTAAGAAAGGTTTTGTACACTTTATATTTTAATAAAATTAAGGTTATCAAAACAAAATTTTATAGTAAGAATAAAATAATAAAATTTATAACTATAAAAAGAATATCCATATTAAATTATATGAAAAATTAAATTATCATTTATAAATTAATTTGTAGTTGTATTACCGTAAGCTTGATATAAGGTGATGGCGTCTTTGAGGGCGACCTGTCCTTTGCGGAGATGGTCCATGGCTTTGAATAGGATACGGGCGGATTCCTGGTCGGCATGGAAACCTGTGGAGTTTTCCGCCTCAACAAAGTCTATCAGGAATGATGCACGGCGCTGGCATAAGCGGGCTTCTTCAACTTTTTCATTGGAGATACCTGTATCCATGATTCGTTTAATATCGTCAATGAGTGCTATAAGAGAATCCATTGCCATATCTTTCATTTCAGCTGTTTTGTCTTGAATACGCTCTACGCGTGCTTTGAGTTCTTCTTCGGAGAAATGGTGACAGGTCTGGCAGGCACGGTTAATATTCAATAATGGACTACGGACATGATGGTCACTTACTTTTAAGGCTCCTACGCGAGTATAGGGCATGTGGCAATCTGCACAGGCGACGCCAGAACGGGCATGAATTCCCTGACTCCATAATTCAAATTCGGGATGCTGTGCTTTGAGCATGGGTGCATTTGTTTCCGCATGGACCCAATCTTTAAAGTTAATTTCATCATAATAGGCAAGAATATTATCTGCTTCTAAACCTTTATGCCAGGGGTAGGTAAGTCGTTTTTCATCCCCTTTAAAGTAGTATTCGACATGGCATTGAGCACAGACATAAGTTCGCATTTCCTGGCGGGTTGCCATGGTATTGGGATTATAGTCTTTTATACCCTGAGTTTCTTTATAAGTTTTAATTCCCTCAAGGAAGCCTGGACGGGTTACTCGTAATTGCATCGTATTTGGGTCATGACAATCAATACAAGATACAGGGTGTTGTAAGAGTTTTCTCGCTTCCATGTAAGGCATGGGATTCATTTTTTCAAAACCTTTAATAAGGTCTCCATCGCCTAATTTTTTATATGGGACATAAACAGATGCGTGGCAATGAGCACAAACCCCAAATTGGGGTTTTTGTTGTCTACCGGTGAAGGTCTGGTCATCGAGCATATAGGCGTGTCCGCGTTCTTCACGAAAGTCAATGGCAAAGGCATAACCCGCCCACATTCGTTTCAGACGAGGGTCAAGTTCAATTTTAGATTGACTGACCACGAAACGTGGGTCGTTTTCGGTAGGTGTATGGGGTAGTGCTTCACTGCCACCGTATTTTGTGCGGACCATATCCACAGTTCGTTTGTATAGGTCATATTGGATAGGAAAGTTTTTACCCCAGATTTCTGGGTCTTCTGTGTCATCGTTAATTTCAACGACACGGAAGAAAGGATTTTTTGCCTCCTGTTGCTTCTCAAAAATGTTGATAAGCAACGCGGTTACCGCAAATGTAGCGACAGCAACTACCAGTATAAGAACAATTGCGGTAATTGAGGACATCCCCTCATTGCCTTTGAAGTCTTTTGCCATGTTCCTTTTCCTTTCCTTTAATAATTAAAATGACCTACATTAAAATGACAATTCAAGCATTGTAATGGTTCACGATGAGCGATATTTGAGTCAATGTTTTGCACAATATCTTCGTGACAGTATCTACAATTACCCTCCGCAACTTTTCGATTAAATTCTTTAATACGGATAGGTTCGTGGAAATTGCCCAGAGTAAAAGCAGTGGAGTGATGATAGCCGTTCAAGCCTTTAACATAATACTTTGAAAACAACGTATGTCCTGTGTGGCAATCGTTACATACTGCGACATTGTGATGACTGGATTTCTGCCATGAATCAAGAAAATCTTTCATAACATGGCAATTAGCACAGGCATTGGGGTCATCAGTAAGGTAGGAATAACCACGAGCATAGTAAAAAGTGAAAGAACCTATCCCAATAAAAAATCCAAGGCATATGCAAATGGGCAATACATAAGAAAAGCCTGAAGACAGTTTGGACGATTTTCCTTGCATTTATTTCTACCCGTTAATTAATTGCTTGCTTAGTATTTCTCCCTGAATAGAGATTATTATTTTTTCGATAGGAATATTTTTTCCTGAATATTGCAAACCTGCAAGTACGATATTAGGCAAAGCCTGACAGCATGGAACTTCCATTACGGGAATTGTAATGCTTTTTATATCATTATTAATAAAAATTTCAGCAAATTTCTGTACATATTGTTCTTTGGGGTCGAATTTTGGACAACCTACAAGAACTACATGGTCATCTAAAAATTCTTTATGAAAATTTTGATATGCCACAGGTACACAATCCGCCACGACTAATAGTTTCGCATTCTGAAGATAATGAGCCATAGGAGGAACAAGACGAATCTGTATAGGCCAGTGAGAAAGGGTCCCTTTTTTGGATGGGTCAGGTTTAAATTGTATACTCGGACATGTGTGAACAGGTGCTTTTTGCTCTTTTAAGCTTTGGTGTAATTTGACCAATTCTCCATCAAAAGGTTCTGCTTCGCGTTCGACAATGGATAATGCCCCTGTGGGACAATGGGGAAGGCACGCACCTAATCCATCGCAATAAACATCTGAAACAAGTTGTGCCTTACCGTTAATAAGTTTAATAGCCCCTTCAGCACAGGCATTAACACATAGTCCACAGCCGTTGCATTTTTCGGAGTCTATATAAATAATTTTTCGTTTAATCACGGATTACTCCTTATGATTTTGTAATTTTATCATAAACATTGGGGTTAAAAAAGTCAAGTGAAATAGAATAAAGGTAAAAATGGAGATTTAATTGTGAGAATTAGGTGGAAGCACACGAGCCAGAAAGGTCGGACAGGTAAGACAAGTCAGACAGGACAGACTGTTATTTTGAAAAGGTTATGTTAAATGTAATCTGTGTTTTGGTCTGCATTGGGAGTTTCAATCTTATGCGGGAAAGTTCGCCAGAACGGTTGTTTTCCTCACATTGTTTTTTGAGGGATTCAACTTCGAACGAGCCGTTAGAAGGGGTAATTTTAATTTTGCCTTCCTTACTTTCGATAATGGCACAATTGTTCTGTATAGATACTGGTAACCATGTTACAAGTGCTTCTTCAATTTCTTCCCCTTGGTTTGAGAATTCAAAATCATCGGTAATTTTTAATCCACCTTCGTTTAGCAGGAGAGTTCGTTGTGCTTTTTTCAAGGCTGGAATATCATATGCGTCATGGAAGTTTATAATAGCTTTGTTGGGTTGTTCATAGTTAAGTTTTCCTTTGTATTTTTCTCCAGCACTTTGTAGTTTCCCACCAATAACGGGTAGGCTATGTCCGTAGGAGTTTGTGAAGATGTTTTCATATCGTTTAGCACTGAAATATTCTCGTGAGTAGAGACCTGCACCTGGGTCGGTAAGGAAAATAGTGTTATTAACTGCATAGACGAAACTTCCAACATCGTTATGATTGTGGGGTTCATTATTACTACCTGCTTTACAGATAACGATATATGTGTTTCCATTATTATCTTTTGAAACCAATCTTGCGATACCTGATTTGGGCAAGTAGGTGCTTTCAATGGGGATTTCTTGTTTGGGTTGTTGAGAATAAGGGTAGGACCAGAGGATATTGCGAATAATATCTCCAAAATGCCAGTGTGTTGGTGAAGGATTAGCAAGTACATGTAGGTAATCTACATTTAATTGTTCTCCCAATTTATGGTAAATGAACGGATGAGATGTAGAAGAAAGTCGGTCGTAAGCGGAGAAGCGTTCTGCTAACCGATGTGTGATGAAAGCATGTGGATAAAATTGAGATGGAGCGTCAGAGAAACTGGCAAATTGTCCATTTCCTAAATAAACAACATAGGGATAGAAGGCAATCTGGTAAAGTCGGGGGTTCTGCATAATATTGACATTTCCATCGGTTGCTTCGTAAAGCAGTTCCCCAAAACTGACGTAATGTGTGAGTCCGTAGTTCCAGTAGGAAATACCTTCCAGACAACCGCCATCTTCTGCAAAACCGTTTTTCACGAAGCGGGCTAATTGATTCGTAACGAGGGTAATGGCTTTGCGCAGGATTTGTTCGTTTTCTTCCAGTATGATAAAACATTCGCCGATAGACCCAGCACAAACACCTGTCCAGTTATTTCGTCCATGAACCCAGCCATATTTATCTTCGGAATAAAAGAGATACGGTTGCATAACCCTTTTTTTGACTTCGTAGCGTATTCTTTTTTTTATTTCATCTGACAATTTATCTTCTAAGAAAAGCAATGTATGGGCTAATTGGGTAGCGGTTTCAGCAGAAAAAAGGTCAACATACGTATACTTCTCTTGCCGTTCATGAGCAGGAACGACCCAGGAAGATTCTTCGCAGATGTCCCAGATTAGGTCATTAAGAAGAGGAAGTAATGAATCGTCATTTTCAAAATAAATAAGTAAGGTGGTCGCGGAAAGCATAGACCTTTTCAGGAAATAAGGCTTTTCATATTTTTTACGGTCTCCTGTTCTTTGATATTCTCTGTATAAGGTATATGTTGTTAGAGGGATTGTTGTCTGTTCATGTAGAAGTTCCTTTGCCCATTCGAGACCCGCTCTCCCGTTTTCTGTTTGGGTAAATACCCCTTTATCCACAGTAAATCTCTCTTTGATAAGCCTATCATGGGAGGTGTTTATTGAAACCTTGGTAAAATCTGTGTTTAATCCCAGAATTGCTTGAAATTCTTCTTCGGAAAATATAGAAGAGCATAGTAAAAAAATGATAATAGGTAGTGTGTAGATAGTGTTTTTGATTTTAAGAGGAATTGTATTTTTCATATCCCTTTCCTTTTTATTTCATGGTTTATTTTAGTGATATAATACCATTTTATATATATAAAATATGTAATGAGCAACAAAGATAATGTGAAAGAGAATTCTAAAAGATAACATTCATATATTGGAATAAAAGATATGAAAATTGTTATTGCAGGTGCGGGTAGAGCAGGTTCGCTATTGGCGGAGATGCTTTACAAGGATAATGATGTTACCGTGATAGATTACGACAAATCAGTACTTGACGATTTAACAGGAAGGGTCGACGTCGGCACACGGTTAGGTAATGCTCAAGACCCATCATTAATACAGGAGGTAATAAGTGGTGGATGTGACCTTTTCATTGCAACTTTGGGGGATGATAGGGCAAATATAATTGCAAGTAGTTGCGCAAAAAACTTAGGTGCGGTGAGTGTGTCTGCTTTGATTTCAGACATGGTCTATATTAATAATGCATTTTTATATGAGAGCATTCTGGGGATTGATTATTTCTTGTCGCCAGACCAATTGGCTGCAACGGATATTGCGAGTTTTACTGAATCGCCAGGGCTATTGGTTTCAGAAGAGTATGGAAATGACCGTATCCAATTTTATGAATTGAGGGTCTGGAACCAATTTAAGGAAAGTGGAAAGACTTTGAAGGAGGTAATGGATGTAATTAGAGAAAAGTTAGTTGTTGGGTATATAAAATCAGGGAAGCAGGTGGATGTGCCTACAGGAGAAACACAGATAAAGTGTGGAGATATTTTAGGAATTTTTGGGAAACGTGATGGCATAGCACGTGCAGTAAAGGTATTTACAGGGGATTGGGATAAGAAGAAAAGAGTTATTATTTTAGGTGGAACACCTATAACTGTTCAGATTATTAGAGCATTAAAAGATAAAGTTTCTGTGATTAAATTATTTGAGAAAGATAAACAACGGGCAGAGGAGTTGTCGCAGATACTTTCTAAATATAAAATGGATATTATAAATGATGACCCATTGAGCAATCGCTCTCAATTGATAGCGGTAAAGGATTTTGATGTATTCATTGCACCGACCCATGATGATGAACGGAATGTAGTGGCAGCATCTTTAGCGAAGGACATAGGTATCCCTTATGTGGTAAGTGTTATATATAATAAACAGTTTGGTGAATTAGTAGACCGTTTTGGAATTGATTACTCGGTAATTCCATACTACAGTTTTGTTAATAAGGTATTGCGAATTGTATATCAAAATACGGTAAAACATTTATTGAATATACGGGGTATTGAAATTGCCGAATATGAGATTAAAAAATCCTTTAAGTTTCTTAATCGTGCTCTTAAAGATATTCGATTTGACATTGGTTGTGTGGTTGCAGGAATAATTCGTGAAGAACAGCCAATAATTCCTACAGGAACCGATGTGATAAAGGAAGGTGATCGGGTAGTTATTGTAACAAAGGCTGAAAAATTTAATGACGTGAGTAAATTATTTAAATGATAGATTTATATGGGACTTGAAGAACTAATTTTTATATAGAAAACGGTAATCAAAATGAATTACTTTCAATTAATTAATTATTTAGGAAGACTTCTAATCGGATATGCTTTTGTTTTTTCGTTATTATTAGTTCCCGCTATAGCCTATCATGAGACAGATATTATTCCTTATATTTTAGAGTCCTTTATGTATGTGTTTTTAATCGGAGTATTAGGTATTGTATCTACCTTCCGAAAAAGTAAGGCGGAGGAGGAGCGTTTTTTAATTAAGGAATCGTTAGCCTTAGTGGGGTTAGGATGGATATTAATTACTATTTGCGGTTCTTTTCCATTTTACTTATCTGGCCATCTTTCACTAATGGATGCTATTTTTGAGTCCGTATCTGGGTTTACAACTACAGGCTCTACAGTAGTGAAGGATATAGAGACTTTCCCGAAAACATTACTTTTTTGGCGAGCTTTTACTCATTTTTTAGGTGGAATGGGAATTGTGGTTATGTTTATTGCAGTGCTCCCCTACTTAGGGGCAGGAGGTCGTCTGCTTCTCAAATCTGAATCTTTTGTACCCGATGTAAAATTCATTAGACCCAGAGTTAAAGAGACTTTGAAACAATTGTTGTTCGTTTATATCTCGCTGACAACTATTCAATGTATTCTTTTAATGTTATTTGGAATGAGTTTGTTTGATGCGGTATGTCATGCCTTTTCAACATTAGCCAGTGGGGGATTTTCGACGAGGCAGATGAGTATTGGGGCATATAATAGTCTGCCGATAGAAATAATTACTATTTTTTTTATGCTTTGTGCAGGCACAAACTTTGGATTGTTCTTTCTTCTTTATCAGAGGAATATTCGGGCTTTCTTCCAAAATATAGAATGGCGGGCTTATATATCTATCTGGTTTTTCTCTATTGTATTTTTAACTATTTGTGTAATGGGGTATCATGGGACTTTCTCTTTGGATAAAAGTGAATTTGTACAGTACTCTTTTGGGAAAGCCCTAAGGAGTGTGTCTTTTACAGTTACATCCTTAATGACGGATACAGGTTTTACAACAGAAGATTATGACTCATGGCCTTATTTTGCAAGATGGGCTCTTGTGATACTGATGATTATAGGTGGGTCAGCAGGTTCAACCTCAGGGGGATTGAAAATAATTCGTGTAGTTATCCTACTTAAATTCTTACTAAATAGGATACAAACCATTTTCCAACCCAGGGTAATAAAGGCAATCCATTTAGGAGAACAGGCAATTGACGATGATGTTCAGAAATCTGTTTTGAGTTATTTTGCTCTATATGTATCCGTCTTTGTTATAGGTAGTCTTATTTTGTGTTGGATTGGGTTGCCAATTGTAACTTCTATATCATCAGTGGCTGCGTCGTTGAATGGCTGTGGTCCTGGATTAGAATATGTTGGAGGTGTTGAAGATTTTTCTTCGGTTCCTATTTTAGGTAAAGGGGTGTTATGTATGTTAATGTTGATGGGTCGGTTGGAGATATATGCAATATTGGTGTTATTTTTCCCTTCATTTTGGCGGGGTAAATAGTAGAATATAAACAATAATATTTAAATCTTACTATTCTTTACTTAACTTATTCCAAATCTATTTCTAAATTTATAGCAAATCGATGGAAAGGTTTTCTGATTTATATGAGGCATATAATAAAAATACCAAAATTGTTATTAAGTGACATTTTTTGTTATTTCTTTTCATGCGATATTTATTTACAAAATTAATAATAATTATATTTATTTTTTATCTTATTGATATTTAATAATTTAAAGATAGACTATTTATATTTTTCCATTCCTTTATTTCTTGGCATAATAATTGTTATATAATTATAACTACAATTTAATAATTTGCCTTGGTAACCCGGGTATCAAGGTAAGAAAAGTTTAACAAAAAATTAAACCCAAATTAAGGAGAAGTATTATGAAAAACAAAGGTTTCACACTCATTGAATTGATGATTGTGGTAGCAATCATCGCTATTATTGCAGCAATTGCGATTCCCAATCTGCTTCGTTCCAGATTGCAGTCCAATGAATCTGCTGCAATCAGCAACTTAAAAGCCATTGTTGGTGCTGAAGTTGCCTATAACTCTGCAAATGGTTCTTATACAGGTGATTTTGCAGACTTAACAGGCGCAGACCCTCCATTCTTAGCAGGAAACTGGGGTGGTGAGAATAATATTAAGCAAGGTTATACATTTACTCTGGGTTCTACGGGATCAAATAACTTTACCTGCAATGCAGACCCGGCTGACCCTGGTGAAAGCGGTATTCGTTATTTCTACACAGATGCCAGTGGTGTAATCCGCTTCAAAACAGGTGGACAAGCTGGCGCTGGTGACCCGCCCATCGGAGAACAACAACAATAATTGTAGTTTAGCCATTAACCCGCTAATCAGTGGGTTGTGTTGGTGCTGAGGTATGATGGCGGAACCCGGTGACCGCCATCATACTGTAATAAATAGGCAAACAAATGATAGGGACAAAAAATGTGTGTGGTATGTAAAAAGAAGAGAATCGTTGTTGGATTTACCTTAATTGAAATTAGTATTGTCGTTTTAATTATCTCTGTGCTTGCAGCAATAACCATCCCCGCATTAATCCGTTCACGAATCCATGCCAACGAAGCATCAACTATTTGGAATTTAAGGGCAATTTCGACAGCTCAAGTATCATTTTATTCATCTCATAATACTTATGGTAGTTTTGATAGTCTTGTTAATGGGATGCCAACGACACCAATAACAAGGTATTTAGATGAGTCATGGAGTGAAGGTTGTATTCGACAGGGTTATGTTTATTCGATGCCCGAAGCCACGAATGTTCGTTTTGTTTGTTACGCTTCCCCTGAAACGTTTGGTTATTCTGGAAATCGATATTTTAGGGTAGACCACACGGGCATTATAAGATATAATGAGGCTCAATTGCCTTTGGATAGTGACCCTGTTATTGGAGACCCACCCAACTAATAAAGTACCTTTTGAACAAGAGAGCGTGACTAAATTTGTTGAGAGTAATGAGTGTTTTTATTTATTTCGTAATAAAAAAGAATGGAGTGTATCTATCATTTTCTCACGGGGAATCGTCACCTGACTTATAGTTCCTGCTTCTCTGTATTGCTCTCTATCTTTAATATTTTCACGGGCTTTTTCGCCATAGTACAAATCTTTGATACAAACTTCTCCGCGTTTAAGTTCATCTTCACCTAAAATAATCGCTGTGGGAATATTATAGTGGTTGGCATGAGATAATTGTTCACCTAAGGTTTCTTTCGTTTTTTTACCGAGATATACGGATACTCTGAATCCTGCATTTCGTAGTTCTTTTGCGATTGCTAATGCTTCACGAATAGGAACTTTCCCAACGCGAGTAATGATTACATCATACGGAGTTAGATTCCTTTCAAAAAGATTTAGTTCCTCCATTGCACTAATTAATCTATCCAGCCCGATTGACATACCTGTACATGGGATAAGTTTATCTGTAAAACGTGAAACCAAGGTATCATACCTACCACCACCCATAACAGAACCTATGTGGGGAGCATCTGTGAGAATCATTTCGAACACGGGTCCAGAATAGTAATCCAAACCACGAGTTAGAGATGGAGAAAATATGGCTTCCCTGTCAGAGATATCCAGTGCTGTTAGGTATTCATCTAATTCTTCCATGGTTTCTATGGCATGCTGGGCTTCAGAACTTTCAGGCAATTGTTGTTTTAATTGGACAAGGATTTCTTTTCGTGTTTCAGCTTTGATATTTATGAAATTAAGTATCTTGTTAATTACAGGTTCAGATAATCCTACACCTTTTATAGGGTCACCGGACTCGTCAATTCTCCCCTGCCCTAATTCTTTGCGGACATTATCTATACCTACCTTTTGAAGTTTATCGATAACTCGTAGAACATGTTTTTGTGTCTCTTCGTTTATTATGTTGTTGAAAATAAGGAGGGCATCAATAAGTTTTCTATTATTGATGTGAACACGAAAATTTTTAAATCCCAGGGTTTTCATAATTTCAACCATGACAGCCACAATTTCTGCATCGGCAGATATGTTTGGGGTGCCTGCGATGTCTACATCCATTTGAACAAACTCTCGATACCTGCCTATCCCTGGTTTATCAGCACGCCAGACAGAACCGATAGTATATCTTCGGAATGGGAGCTTGATAATGTCAGGGTATTGGGCTATTATTCTTGCAAATGGGACTGTATGATCAAAACGAAGGGCTGACTTTTCACCCTCGGGGGTTTCTAAAAAAAATATTTCTTTATTGATATTTTCACCGCCAGGACCGAGTAGAATTTCTTTCAGTTCAATTGCAGGTGTTTCAATGAATGAAAAACCATATTTTTCATAGACATTACTTATTACTTGTTTGACTTTATTTCGGATAAAACTTTTGGGAGGAAGGTGGTCTTGAAAACCTTTTAACAATCTTGGTTCTATAAACTTTTTCTGCATTATGAACTCCTGATTTTAAGAATCTGTTTTATTATGAGCTGAAATATTTCATTTCAAATATTCTTTATTGTAATAGTTTATCTGGTTTTTAATCCAATAGTGAAACATTTAAACGGATTATTGGGTCTTTATTATAAATTCCTTTTTCTTCTGTTACTTTGGACTAATGCGGTTACAATTACGAAGCATTAGTCCTTTTCTTTTTTGAGGTAAATAATTTTTTTGGGGAGGTAAGAAAATGGAAAAATTGATTAGCAATTCTTTTATGTTGGAAGACTGTCCCCTTCTGGATGGCGTTATATTGAGTAAATCCATGCTTTAGGATACCAACAACAGTTGCAAACTCAGAATTATTGATAGATTGTGGAATATTTTGTATTCCTAATGGACGTGCAATACGCACAGGTGTATTAAAACATTTTTTTACAAGGATATCAAAGTTTTTTAATTGGGCTCCACCACCTGCTAAGACGACACCTCCAATAAATGTATTTTCCAGTTTTTTAATATCTATTTCTTGTTTTAAGGTATGAACCATTTCTTGTGCACGTGCAAATATGACACCTTCTAATTCCATTTTGGGGATATTCCGACTGAAACCATCCAAGGCACTTTGTAAGTGAACGGGATTGTTTTTTCTTTCACTGGATAAGGATAAAGTTGAGCCTGAGATATTTTTTAATTCAGAAACAGCAGGTGATGCGATGTTTGGGTTGTTTATCAATTCACTTGAGATGCCGTAATCATATATCAATTTGTTTGCTTCATCAAAAGTCACCTTTAATAAGGCGGTAACATCGCGAGTTAAGAAAATAGTTCCGAAGTCGAAGGTAGATGCATACAATAGTTTATGTTCTGAAAAAACAGCCATGTTTGTCGTCGTTTTTCCGAGGTCAATTATTAATGCGCCGAGTTCAAATTCTTCGGGGGTTAAAGAACCTAACGCTGTTGCAATAGGACTATAGATGAAGTGGTCAATTACGGAGTGGGTCGGGGTTAATACACTCTCTATACAATTTCGAATGTTTTCAATAATAACTTTTGGAATCAGCGTAGCATGTAATCGAATTTTTAATTGATTCGCTTTCATTCCAAGTGGTTGAGAAACACCAATATTATCGATATACCACTCGTATGAAGTAACAGAGGTAATCAGTTCCTTTTCGTGCTTGTTCAGTTCTCGCTGAGCCATATCAAATGCTTGATACATGTGCTCTTCGGTTATTTCCTCATTTTTTAACCGAACCACTCCTTCCTTGGTTTGTGTTTCAGCACGTGGTGTATTAATTCCTATAGAAATAAGTTTTGGAGGAACTTTATTATTTTTTTGATAAGCCATACTGATGGCATGATGTAATGCCTGACGTGTTGCATCTATATCTTGAATAATTCCTTTGGATATAGCACTTTCTGTTGGGCTGGTGCCATAACCAAGTATTGCAATACTACCTTCTTTGTTTTGTTCACCTATAAGCACACGGATAGCATTAGAACCGAAATCAATAGCAATAACACGTATGGGTTTCTGAAACAGTTTTAACATTTATACCTCGCCATAAAATAAATCTGTTACTTGTTGTTCTGGTCTGCAATTACAAGAATTGTCTATATTTTTATTCAACGATTTTGCGGACATAGGGTCTAATGTTTTCATCGTTTCTTCAAGTTTAACGACAATTAATTCTCGTTCTTTTATCTGATATTCAAGTAATTTCAATTGCTGTTCTTTTTCATATTTTATAGACTCGAGGGTTTCCATTCTTTGCAGAAGTGTTCTTGTTTGATTTTCGGAATCTTGGATTGAATCCTGTAATAAGAGGATACTTTGATTGCATTCGTGAATTGTGTTTTCTGTTGTTATAGCATCTTCTTCATATTTTTTAAGATTTAAAAGTTCGGTTTCTTTTTGGTGTTCTAATTCAGCTATTTTCTTCTCAATCTCTGTAATGCTATTTTTAGTGTCTGTTATCCTATTTTCTATTTGATTTTTTTCTTGTAATGTGTTTTGTAATAATCTTTCTTGTTCCTTCATTTCCATCTTTATTGTTTCAACTTCTGTTTTGCAGATATTCATCTGCTCCTGCACTTGAGTTATCTCTGAGTTTATTGTGTCAAGTTGAAATTCAGTTCGGCGTAAATCTGTCTTTGCTTTGTCTACTTCTAATTTTGCCATTTCTGTAGCAAGTTCGATTGCCTTAATTTTTGCGGTTTCAGGGGTTCCCTCTATTATAGCCTTTAGGGTGTCTTGAATAAGGGCTTTAATGGGTTCGTTGGTAAGCTGAGTGATATTTTCTAATAGTGAATTGATGTCGGACGGGGCGGACAAGTCAGACGAAGCGGACGGAGCAGACGAGACGGACGAATCAGACAAGTCAGACGAAGCGGACAAGTCGGACGAATCGGACGGAGCAAATGAGACGGACGAATCAGACAAGTCAGACGAGGCGAACGGAGTAGACGGGACGGACAAGTCGGACGGGACAGACAAATCAGACGGGGTTGGTGTTTCTTCAGATTTTTGTTCTTCAATTATAGTCTTTTCTATATTTTCATCATTTTCATCCGCTGGAATAGTGTATGATTCTATGGTTGTTGGGATTGGTTCTTCATCATCATATATGAGACGAATACCTAATTTGTTATAATCTTCTGTTATCTTCTTATATGTTTTCTGCCATTGTTCAAACATAGTCTTGTTAGGCTTTCCTGTCAAGAAATCAGCCACAATACAACAGAGAAGTGAATACAATTCTAATGTCGGTTCGATAGATAAAGGTGCTTTACCTATTCTATCTGCGGAATAAATAATCCGTGCCATATCTAAAAATAGATTTTTTAAACCATCCTGATGGTTTGTTGCTGAAATCTCAACACAGTTTGATAAAATCGACATGGCAGAATATACCCAACTACGAGTATCATTAAGGGTTTTACTTTCTTCTATTGTCTTTCTTAAGTTTGTAAGTTGTGGAGAAATTTTTCTTCCTAATTCTATAATTTCCATTTCTAAATTAACTGTCATAGTCTCGGGAATTTTATTCTCTTTCTCTACATTAGATTCCGATGGTTGAATTTTTTCTTCTTTCGGTACTTCATCATTTGAAGAGTAACTCATTTTTTTAAATAGGGTTTTCCCATGGGTCAGGAATGACCTTGAACGATTTCCAATTCTCACTAATTATTCCTCCAAAATTATGTTTTTATATAAATCGATATACATTATATAGTATTACACGATAGAAACACTACTATATATAATAAAATATTACAGCAAATAAATAAAAACAAAATATATTTTATTATTTTATATTGTAATTTTTTAGAAGAGGCTCACCCAATTTTTCACAGAGGTAATTTATTTCAATTTTGGCAAATATTTTTTGGTTATCAATGTTTCTTCGGGACAAGATAATAATCAAATTTTACCTTTGGTATTTGTTAATACAAATATAATTTTGGTACAATATTTTTTGAATTATAAAGGCCCCTTCATCTAGCGGTTTAGGATGCAGGATTCTCAGTCCTGTCACACGGGTTCGAATCCCGTAGGGGCTGCCACTTTTTATAAAGTAAAAAGTAAATGGATTATGGGTAATGCAAATTCGGTTGTTGTTATTTAAGGGCTGTCCATCTGGACCTAAAGCGGAAGGGGTATTAAAAGAAGTATTGGCTGAGGAACATATTTCCGCACCTATTGAAATTGTTGATGTTCCAGACATAGCCACAGCAATTCGTGAACATTTTTTAGG
>DAOSBX010000030.1:16438-42446 GCA_035361075.1 Candidatus Hydrogenedens sp.
TAATAGTGTATTTATCATCTTATTGCTATTTGTTCAGATAATTTCTTATACCGATTCATCTCCCTATTACCCATAGATGAAACACCTGAACAAAGAGATGCACGATTAGCATGGTGGCGTGAAGCACGGTTTGGCATGTTTATTCATTGGGGACCTGTCAGTGTGAATGGAACAGAAATCAGCTGGTCACGCATTGGTCATCCTCATGACCATCCGGGGATGGAAACTGTCCCCCCGGAGGTATATGACAATTTGTATAAAAAATTTAACCCTATAAAATTTAATGCAGATGCGTGGATAGAAATAGCAAAAGAGGCAGGAATGAAATATGTTGTTTTTGTAGCAAAACATCATGATGGTTTTTCGATGTGGCATACTCATCTGCGACCTGAATATAGCATAAAAGAGACTCCATTTGAACGTGATATATGTAAAGAGATTGCTGATTCTGTGCATCGATACGGATTAAAATTAGGTTGGTACTATTCTACGCGCGATTGGACACATCCTGATTATTTAGTCGGGGATAATCACAAATATGATGAATTTTATCGAGGACAGATTAAAGAACTATTAAGCAATTATGGTCGGGTTGATATATTATGGTTTGACCATGTTGCTGGTAATTGGCACCATTATGATTTTAGAAGTCTCTTCGAAATGATGTATCAACTCCAACCATGGGTAATTGTTAATAACCGAGTTGCACGATTTGTTTATCCTCCTAAAGATAAACCTACTCTGGAAATTGAAAAACTTACCAGAGGCGATTTTGACACCCCAGAGCAACAGATTGGTACTTTTCAGAATACTCGTCCCTGGGAATCCTGTATTACCATTACTGAATGCAAAGATGGTGGAGGCTGGTCTTATCGGCCTGAGTGTCGTGTACGTTCTGCTAAAGAGTGTATTCAGATGCTTGTTAATTGTGTTTGTGGAGATGGCAATTTATTATTAAATGTAGGACCAACACCTGAAGGTGAAATTGTTCCAGAGCAAGTTGCTGTATTAAAAGAGATTGGTAAATGGTTAGATAAGTATGGAGAAAGTGTTTATAGTACTCGTGGTGGACCTTATCTTAATGGGACATGGGGCGGTTCCACTTATAAAGGAATTTATATTTACGTTCATATTCTAAAATGGGATAAAGATAAACTTACTTTGCCTCCACTCAAATCAAAAATAATAAATAACACTGTTTTAACAGGGGAACATGTAACCGTAACCCAAACTAATGACAGTGTCCTGATTAAAACTGAAAAACCCTTAGAGGATTCAACAGATACCATTATTAAATTAGAGTTAGACAAGCCAGCCAATGAAGAGATGTCGGAAGGGAAACCTTTAAGTCTCTTTTAATTCACAGATATGTTATATACATTACATTCATGTGCCTGTTTTTCTATAAGACAAAAATTTGATATTGTTGTGATTGTAAAATAAGAAATTCAATTTGATAAAATATGAAATATTCAAGTATAATTTTCTCACAAGTTGAGGCAAATTAAACCTAAAATAAGGAGAACAACGATAACAAAGCCGTCTGAAGACACGGTGCGTGTGAATGAAGAAATTAGGGCTCCGCAGGTACGAGTAATTGATGAAAAAGGGGTTCAGTTAGGTATCATGAGCACGAAAGATGCTCTGAGAGAAGCCGAGTTTCGGGAACTGGACCTCGTAGAGGTAGCACCCAATGCCACACCACCGGTATGCAGAATAATGGATTATGGGAAATTCCGTTATGAGCAAAAAAGGAGAGCCCGTGAAGCGAAGAAGAAACAACATGTTGTTGTTGTAAAAGAGATAAAATTAAGACCAAAGATAGACAAGCATGATTTTGAATATAAACTAAAACATATACGTGAATTTCTCCAAGAAGGAGATAAGGTAAAGGTTTCCGTGGTATTCAGAGGTAGAGAATATGAGCATCCAGAATTTGCTTATGATGTGCTTAAGCAAATTATAGAATCCACAAAAGACCTTTGTGGTGAACAATATTCCCTTGAAAATTGTCGTCCTGAAGACAAGTCATTGACATTGACACTGACTCCGGGCAAGATCAGTTAAACGGAGACAATTTTTAGGAGCGCTTCTCACCACCGAATAATATTAACCCGATTTTTTTGAGTTATATTAAATTAAAAAGGAGTTAAAAAATGAAGGTAAAAACAAAACGTAGTGCCTACAAGCGATTTAAGGTTACTAAGGATGGAAAAGTCTTGAGACACAAGGCATATAATCGCCATCTCAAAACTACAAAATCAGCGAAGAAAAAGAGACACCTGAGAAAACCGTCGTTGGTCTCATCTGTTGAAGCAAAACAAGTGAAATTGATGCTCCCTTACGCATAAATTTCGACTATTGTTTGTTCTATAGATAGAGGTTCATGTTTTCGGAACATGCCTCCGAAACATAAACGTTAACTTAAATAAAAACAGGAGAAAGAGCAATGCCAAGAGCAACCAACAACCCAGCCTCACGTGACCGCAGACGTAAGGTATTAAAGCAAGCTGAAGGCTATCGTGGAAGTCATCACCGGTTATTTAAGACGGCGAAACAAGCGGTAGACCATGCGGGAAAATATGCATATCGGGACCGCAAAGCAAAGAAAAGGGAAATTCGTGCATTATGGATTGCAAGAATTAATGCGGCTGCCCGTAATTATGGATTAAGTTACAATCGTTTGGTTTTTGGTTTACATAAAGCGGGAATGGATGTAAATCGCAAAATGATAGCGGATCTTGCTGTAAAAGATGAAGAGGCGTTCGCTAAGTTAATTGAGATTGCAAAATCAGCAATTGCAGGCGAAATAGTAAGAACTGATGAACAGCAGATATTTGAAGTTATCCAAAATCCGACTGAATCAACTGAATCATCAGAAAACGCCTCATCATAATCGCAGGCGTATAAATTATGCGGATTGTTCCAGCTATAGATATTCGAGGGGGAAAATGTGTTAATTTGGTTCAAGGGGATTATGGTAAGGAGACGATTTTCTCCGATGACCCTCTGGAACAAGCCAAGATATGGTGGCGGGAATTGCAAGATGGGATTCTTCATATTGTAGATTTAGATGGTGCAAAATCTGGCAAATGTGAGATATTGCCTTTCTTAAAGAAATTGGGAGAATTAGGTATCCCTTATGAAGTCGGTGGTGGTATCCGTTCTTTAGACACAATAGAAACCATTATTTCTGCAAATGCAACACGTGTTATTTTAGGTACTGCTGTTATAGAAAATCCCGAATTGATCCAAATCTCTACACAACGATGGCAAGAGAAAATTGTTGTGGCAATTGATGCTAAGAATGGCAAGTTATCTCTTGAAGGGTGGACAAAAGATACAAACTATTCCGCCTTAGAAATAGCACAATTTGCTGAAAAGGCAGGTGCTTCAAGAATTATTTATACTGACATACTCTCTGATGGTATGATGAAGGGTCCAAATTTTGAGGCAACTCGAATAACTGCTGAGACGGTACAGATTCCAGTTACGATGTCTGGTGGTGTTTCTTCTTTGGGCGATATACGAAAAGCAAAATCTCTGGAACGATATGGTATAGATGAGATTATCGTTGGAAGAGCGTTATACTTAAAGAAATTTTCTATTTCGGACGCAAAAAAGATATTAAGTGCTGATTCATTGATGGAGAACACGTAAGTGACACTTCACTTAGGAAAAACTGTGATTATTGGTGTCGGATTGTTAGGTGCTTCATTGGGGATGGCTATTCGAAAAAAGAAATTGGCAGATCTAGTTATAGGAATAGGAAGAAATCAGTCTACATTAGAAACAGCATTGCAAAAAGAGGCTATTGATACTTATTCGATGGATTTGTCTTCAACTATTAAAACGGCTGATTTTATAATTATATGCACTCCAGTTCAGTCTGCTATTGATTACCTTAAGAAGATGGCAAACTATGTTTCATCAGATGTAACAATTACTGATGTATGTAGCACTAAAAAAGAAATTTGCGGTACCGCTCAAACTCTCTGGCAAAAAGACAGTCCTTTCATTGGAAGCCATCCGCTCGCTGGGTCGGAAAAATATGGTCCTGAGTTTGCACGACATGATTTTTATGAAAATACAATATGCCTAATTGAAAAAGGTGAAGCAACAAGGAATAAATCAAAAAATCTTGTTCATCAGTTTTGGAAAACTTTAGGTACAAAAATAATAGAAATAGATGCTGAAGAACATGACTATTTTATGGCATATACAAGCCATTTACCTCATGTCATTGCATCGGCTCTTGCTCAGGTTGTGGAACAGTCAGGGGCACAGCGTCATTTTATTGGAGGTGGCTTCAGAGATACAACCCGAATTGCTGGGAGTCGACCTGAGATTTGGAATGATATTATAATCACGAATAAGACCAATATGATAACGGCTATTAAGTCTATTGAAGAGAAAATTAAATCTTTTATAGATGCCCTCGAAAAAGATGATATAGAAAAAATCTTACAATTTTTTCAAGATGGGAATGATGCCAGAAAGCGACTTTTAGAACCATGAAAGGTATATTTATCACTTTTGAAGGAATTGAAGGTTCAGGAAAAACAACCCAGGCTATACGAGCAGAAAAGTTCCTGATGGAATCCGGCTATCGTGTGTTAAGGACTTTTGAGCCTGGAGCAACTTTTGCTGGCGAGAAGATTCGACATGTCCTTCTAAACAGAGATGAAAACCAAAAGACACTTCATCCTATTACAGAATTATTGTTGTTTTCTGCAGACCGTTCACAGCATGTCCAAGAAGTCATCATTCCCGCTTTAGAAGATGGGATTATTGTTATTTGCGATAGATATACTGACTCCACAACCGCATATCAAGGAGGTGGACGTGATATTAATTTGCGAACCGTTTATCAAATTCATGAAATAGCGACATTAGGGATATATCCAGTAAGAACTTATTTGCTTGACCTTCCTGTTGAAATAGGATTGAACCGAATTAAACAACGAGGCAATATTTTAGATCGTTTAGAAGTAGAAACCATTGAATTTCATCAAAGGATAAGGGATTGTTTCCTTAATATTGCCAGAGAAAATCCACAGCGAGTTATGGTAATTGATGCAACTCAATCTGAAGATACCATCACTGAAATTATTCAGAGAGATTTAAGAAGGCTATGTCAACAACAATAACAAATAATAATATTTCGTTTTCTGTGTTTGGAAAAATACAGGACCAAGATACTGCTATTCGTATTTTGATAAACTCTATTAAGGAGAATCGTATTTCACATGCATACCTTTTTTGGGGACCTGATGGAGTTGGTAAAAAATTTACAGCCAAATCTTTTGCTCAAACCGTCCTGTGCCAAAATATAGAGAACCCTGGGTGTGGAACGTGCTCTATTTGTACTCGTATAGGGAAAGACGTCCATCCTGATGTAAGTATTATTAAGCCTATGGGGAAAACCCGATTAATTAGTGTTGAAACCATTGAGGACGTCAATAAGACGACTCAATTTCAACCTTATGAAGGAAAGCGTCGATTCATTATTTTTGATGATGCGGAACGTATAGGAATTCCAGCCCAGAACCATTTTTTAAAGACCCTTGAAGAACCTGTTTCTGAGACCACATTTATTTTAATTAGTTCAAATCCTGGTATGATACTTCCCACCATTCGTTCACGTTGTCAGCCAATTCGTTTCCAGAGACTTCGTTCAGAAACGATTACAACAATTCTTAATAACACAAAAGATATATCTTTAGAGGAAGCAAAACGAGTTGCATTGTTATCACAGGGTCAAATTTCAAGAGCGTTTGAGATATTAGAATCGAATAAACGGACTATCATCGTAGAGCTTTTTGCTCGTTTAGCAGAAGGCAAAGACCCATTAATTCTTACAAATGAATTTGAACAGTTTCTATCACTTATTAGAAAGAATATTGAGAATGAACTCAATAAAATAGATACCATCAATAAAAAGGACTTAACACCAGGTGAATTAAATGCGTTACAGCAACAAATAACTGCTGAAATTGAAGCTCAGGTTGTTCATGAGTTTGAATCATGTTTATATTTAATTGTGTGTTTACTTCGTGATATTTTGGTATACATGAATACTAAGAATTTGGAAATACTTTACTTTCCAGAGATGGTCTCTTACTTTCCAAGATGGGATGTTGAAAAAGTAGAGATGGGGCTTGATTTTGTAGAGAAGGTTCGTGGATATATTGCTCGAAATATAAGCCGTGATAAAGTCATACGAGATTTGTTTTTTATGTTATCTCCTCATATTAATTAAAAGGAACTTTCACATGATGAATTTAGCAAAGATACGATTTAGAAAACCGAGACGTGTCTTACAGGCTCTCTGTTCAGAACAGATTATCTTAAAAAGAGATGACCCCTGCATCGTGCAGACGGAACGTGGTCAGGAATGGGGCACTTGCATTTTGCCTGCGGAGCCTTGCTCTTCGGAAATGGAACGGAACTGTCTCAATAAAGTAATCCGACGGGCTCATGCAAATGATTTTAAGACATTAAAAGATATAGAACAGGAAGAAAAACGAGCCTTTGGTATCTGCCTCAAATATATTAAAAAACATAATTTGCCTATGCGATTGGTAGATTCTGAGTATACATTTGATAAACACCGTCTAACCTTTTACTTTACCGCTATCCACCGTGTAGATTTTCGTGAACTTGTTAAAGACTTGGCTCAGGAATTTCGAACGCGTATCGAGTTACGTCATATCCAAATACGAGACCAGTCTAAGTTAGTTGGTGGTATCGGTTCATGCGGGTTACACTTATGCTGTTCTAAATGGTTAGAGCAGTTTTTGTCTATATCCATGCGGATGGCAAAACGTCAAAATTTATCCCTTAACCCTTCTAAAATTAGTGGGCAATGTGGAAAATTATTATGTTGTCTTGCTTATGAAGATGAAATGTACCCACCTCTGAAATTGAGAGAAGAAGAACTCACTGCTGAAGAAGAATTAAATCAAGAAGAAGTTGAACTTCTAAAAGCCCTTGAAGATGAATCCCCAACAGAACAGGATAAATAGAATACTCAATAATAAAAAGTAGCTTGCCCACAGATGAATGAAGAAAAAAACCATAGTATATTAAAATTAATTGATAGTCATTGTCATTTGTTTGATGAGAAATTCAATTCTGATAGGAATGAAATTATTTTGTCCTCATTAGAAAAATTAGATGGGCTTGTAATAATAATAGAAGAACCTATGAATGTAAATCCCCAAAACCTTATTAAACATAAAAGAATACGATATTCTGTTGGGTTTCATCCTTATTATGCAGAACAGGCAAATAATGATATAAAGGTTCTAAATGAATTTTTAACAGAGGCATCTGTTACTGCTATCGGTGAAATTGGATTGGATTATTTTCATTGTAAGGTTGATAAAGAAATACAAAAAAAAGCTTTTATAAAACAAATTGAGTTTGCTTACGAAAAACATCTTCCTATTGTTGTCCATTGTCGCAATGCAGAACAAGATACTTATAACATCCTAAAACAGTATGGTGAGAATCTACCGTCCATTGTTCTACATTGCTATGGTGGAAACGTAAAGATGGTCGAATCCTTTCTGAGTATCGGATGTTTTATATCATTTGCAGGGAATATTACATTTCCAAAGGCAACGGAGCTCAAAGAATCAGTAACGTTAGTCCCATTAAATTCATTGCTTGTAGAAACGGATGCCCCATATCTTGCACCTCAGCCTGTTCGTGGAAAACGGTGTATCCCAGAATATATCTTTTTTTTAGCCCAAGCAATCGCAGAGATTAAGAAAACAAACATTACGGATATTATTGAAGCTACACATAAAAACACAAAAGACATTTTCCGATTTCAGTAATTATTTATATTGAGTTAGATATGAAATAAAATAATATCTGTATCTGTTGATATACAATATAAAAAGGGAAATATATGGAGTGTGAAAATTCAGGTAGACGTTGGAGCATTGCTTCTCTCTACGATATTTTGCAACGGTTTTATAGTGCTATACCTTATCGTTATTTTAAGAATGGATATGCTTTTCCAGCCTGGCATTATTATATTGAATTAACTCGACGTTGTAACCTTCGTTGCAAAATGTGCCAATATATTGATTGGCTCGAAAATGTTCCCATTAAAAAGCAGATGGAAGGGGAGTTATCTACGGAAGAATGGAAACAAGTTATATCCCAAATACCATCGTGGAGTCTAATAACTTTCACAGGTGGTGAGCCGTTTGTTCGTAAAGATTTTATGGAACTCTTCATATATGCAAGTCAAAGGGCACGTACACATTTTATTTCTAATGGGACAATGATTACAGAAGAGCGTGCTAAAACCTTGGTCCAATTAGCACCCAAACGGTTAGGTGGTAAGGGCTTTAATTTTGCTGGGACATCAATTGAAGCCCCTGGAAATTTGCATGATGAGATTCGTCAGATGCGGGGTGCCTTTGAAAGAACCATTGCGGGTATTCACTTTTTATATGAAGAACGGAAAAGAATGAACAAGAAGTGTCCTATGATTCATATAACAACTGTAATTCAGGAAAGTAATATTGAAATTCTTCCTCAAATGCCTCAATTCGTGAAAGAAATTGGAGGAGATGTATTAAATTTAGTTACAGAAAGCCGTGCCCTTGATTTGCCAGGATTGGGTGATGTAGACCCATCTGTATATAAACCACATCACATAAGATATCCAAGAATAGATAGAGAAAAACTAACTTATTCCCTAACTGAAACCATTAAAGAAGCCTCAAGACATAAGGTTCAACTAAGACTACCACGAATGCCATTGAAGGCAATTATTGATTATTATTCAAACGACATAAATCTGGATGACTTTTTATGCAGAAACGCATGGAATACCTTATTTATAGGCAGAACAGGCGATGTTTATCCATGCTGGATAAAGAAAGTAGGAAATATTCGACAATCAACTCTAAAAGAATTATGGAATAACCACGTTATGCGAGAGTTTCGCAAAGAATGCCAACATCATCTCTGGGCAACCTGCCCTGGCTGCTGTTTTATTGAACATAAATAGTTTTCCAAATAAAAATATGGATCAGCTTACATAAAAAACAACCTAACTCAAGAAGTTAGAATAACGATAAATATTTATCCAATAAATCATTATTTATTGTGCAATTTTTATACCATTGATTATTTTTAACAAAAACCCTGTGACTCATCAGAGTCACAGGGAAAAATACTTATAATGATGTTACAAAATTATTATCACTTTATAAGTTTTACTACATGGGACTCAATATGGAAGATTATTATTAGATGACCTGTTCAATCTACTTTTTAAATAGATAGATAACTAATATTTTCTTAATATAAAAACAGGACCGATATCTGGTTTTAAAACTTCTTTATCAGGAAATACACTACCAAAATCTGAAAGATAAAGAGTCTTACCTCCTATAGGTGATGAAAATTTATAAACCCCTTTAACTGTTTCATATGATTTATCTAAAGACTGCATAAATGATTTGTAATCATAATAATCGTAATCCAAACTAACATCTTTTTCATCTATTTTTAGAATAATCTTGTTATAAAATAGACTTGGTGATGTTGTATATGAAGCTTTTATTTCAAGACCAATATCAACAAATTTTATCATAACACTACCACTATCAAAAGTAAAAGTTACTTTTGAATTCTTTTTCAGATCTCCATTTTCCCATAACTCTCCTTACCATGTTCCGTTTAGCCTAAAATCTTTGTTACACCCTGAAAAAGCAACTACCACTAACATTACCATTGAAATTAACATTAACCTTCTCATTTTTTTCTCCTTATATTTTAAGGTTTAAATTAAATTAATTAAATTAATTTGACTCAAACAAAGTAAAAACTAACATATATCATAGTCTAAAAGCAAATCAGATTAATATAAAAATAGTCCTGTGATTTTTTTACAAGAATCACAGGACTAAAATAATACAACAATAAATAAGGTTCTCTAATTTATAGGTATCACAACATAGTATTCGGTATCTTTTTCGCTTTTGACTTTGAGAAGGACGCTATCTTTGCCCTGATTTTGTTTCAATGCTTTTTCAAAATCATTTACATTTCTTACTTGAATTCTATTTACCTCTGTAATTAAATCTCCCGACTTAATTCCTCTCAGTTGTGCAGGAGAATCTGGTTCAACACTGGTAACAAGGACACCTTGTTGTCCTTCATAACCGAATTGTTTAGCTAAATCAGGAGTAAGATTTTGAATTGATATTCCTAATTCTAACTTCTTTCCTTCTTCGGTTGTTACAGATATACCTTCGCCTAGTTCAGTGGGTCTCTTACCGACTTCAACTTCTAGTTCTAATCTTTGATTATCACGAATAACAACGACTTTTGCTCTTGTTCCTGGTTTTGTAGATGCTACACGATTTCTCAGAGACGGAGCGTCAGTAACAGCAACTCCATTAAATTCGACAATTACATCATCTTTTTTAATTCCTGCTTTCTCTGCGGGAGAGCCTTCTTGAACCTCTGTTACAAGTGCTCCTTTCATCTCTTTTAAACCTAACCATTCTCCAAGTTTTGGGTCAAGACTTTGAATACCAACTCCTAAGAAGCCACGTTCTACACTTCCTGTATTTTTTAGTTGGTCAATAACATATTGAACCATATTGATAGGAATAGCGAAACCGATACCCATATAACCTCCGACCATTGGCTTTGTATATATTGCGGTATTTACTCCTATTACTTCACCATCAAGGTTTAGTAATGGACCACCTGAATTTCCTGGATTTATTGCCGCATCCGTCTGGATGAAATCAGCATAATCTACATCGCCTATTTCTCGGGAACTTCTTCCCTTTGCACTCACAATTCCTGCAGTAACGGTATGTTCTAAGCCAAAGGGATTGCCAATCGCTACAACCCACTCCCCGACTTTAATTTTATCTGAATTGCCCAGTTTGACTATGGGTAATCCATTTGCTTCGATTTTCAGTAATGCTACTTCGGTTTCAGGGTCAGAACCTATTTTCTTTGCTGAAAATTCTCTGCCATCTTTTAATTTAATATTTATTTTATCTGCATCGTTTACTACATGGTGGTTCGTAACAATATATCCATCTTCCGAAATAATAAACCCTGAACCTAAGCCAAAAGGTATAGATTTCTTTTGTTTGTCAGGGTTTTGGGGTTGTCTCTTTCGTGGCTGTCTCCACATGTCATTATCTTCAAAAAATCTGCGGAAGAAGAAATCAAATGGAGAATCAAAAGGTAACATGTCTGGACCGAAATTGGATACTTCTTTTTCGGTAGAAATTGAAACTACTGCTGAAGAAGCCCGTTCTGCAATTTGGGCAAAGGCTTCTCCTAAATTCTTTGCAGATTCAATTGCTAGATTATCTGCTTGTGCTAATGCCTTGGGAAAACTAAAATAGTTTTCTCCATTGCTGGAATTCTTTCCTTTGTAATAATTACCAAATACAAAACCAATAGACAACGCTATTATTCCAACAAACAATACGGCTCTGATTTGCTTTTTAGAAAACATGAATTTTACCTCCTTTTATAAGGTTGGTTTAATATTTCACAATAGTTTGTGTTGGTTAACAATCAACCAAATCAATATCATAAACGCTATATCTTTTAATAGAGTTTACTTGTTTCTTACTTCTCCAATGAATATTACACATTTTTACTTTGTTTATTAAATAGAAAATCATTTACTTTGATATGCATTATTATGCAATTTTGGTTCTGGAGGTATACTATTATTTAAGGGTTCATTAATAGGGTTCCACCGCACAGTTGAGCCATCTGGAAACAACATAACGTAACCTGTCTCAGGATGAGGTTCTCCTGGTGGGTTGTCTGTTGAGATAATTTGAGCACCACAAGAAAATGCTTTATCATTTTTTAATTTAGCTTTGTCGGAGTTTTGTGATTTAGGGTCACCTCCAAATACCCTGATAAAATATCCTTTTTGAACCCACATCGGTATTTCTTCATTAAAAGGGTTATCAATTATTATGGTTGCAGAGTAAGGCTTGCCAGGATATGAGTTGACAAACATTAATCGCCCTTCTAAATTTGGATGTCCCTCTAAATAAAGTTCCCTCAATTCTCTTTTATTATGAAAGATAAACATAATCTTGCCCCTTGACTCTTCCAGGGTAGGCCAGCCTTTTTTTAGTATCGCTTCTTCCAGTGTTTTGAAATCACCACGGACACTATCTGGTGTAATTATCCTATCTCTGCTCCATACAGCGAGTATGTCTTTTTCAATTCGCTCAATATCTTTCTTTATTGGGGCAGTTATAGTTTTGTCAATAATAGGTCCTTCCGATTTCCACTCAAGTAGGACACTAATTGGTACATGTTCTGGGTTTCGATTTGACCATTCACATATAACTCGTAAGCATTCCTGTAAATTCGGACAGGTACTTTTTTCGTCAAATTTGGGGACGTGCATCACCTTCCAGCCTTCAGGTGTATTATGGATATCTAACTCGAAACTACGCACACCATTATCCAATTGGACATCTAACGGTAAATGTTCATAATCCCAGTCCTCCGTTTCTTTTACGTAATTTTTCGCCCATGAAATATATTCTGGTTTTTTATGATAACTATTATGGGTTCCTATAACCTGAATTTGATTTATCCTCGGAGTTTCTACTTCTTTCAATTGTAGACTTATGAGTAAAAAGATAAAAAAATACATAATTTTTTTTATCAAAACCTTTATTTTTGTTTTTTACCATATTAGACTTCAAAATAGATTAAAAGTTTTATTATTTTTTTTGAGAGAAAAAAGTAGTAAGTTATACAATAAAAATGTTAAAATAAAGAAGATGATTCCTTTATTATGTTAAACAGTTGAAGGAGACAGTGTATTCAATATTAAACTACAACTGGGTAATAGGCTGTGGCTAAAAGAGAATTACAACCATTGAGGAAGAAAAAATTATATCAATTATTTATATTTTAAAAATTTAATATTTTTTGATAAGGAGTCATATTATGAAAAAGACATGTGAGTGTTGTGTGGTGAGAAGGGAAAAAGCTATTTTCCTGTATTCAGTATTACTTGGGCTAATGCTAATTTCTCTGGTTCAGAGTAGTTCATTTTCTCAAACGAATATTAGTTCTATTGAGGATTTACAAAAAATTGGAACCGTCTATCCACTAAATGGTTCTTACACTCTAACACAAGATATTGATGCAAGCGATACAATTAACTGGAATGGAGGTACTGGTTTTCTTCCAATAGGGACATATGCAACTCCATTTACAGGAACTTTCAATGGTAACAATAAAAAGATAACAAATTTGTGGATAAAACGAGGGACAGAAAATTATGTTGGCTTATTTGGTGGTGTAGGTGCAACGGGAAACATTGTTAACTTAACCATAGAAAATGAATGGGTAGTTGGTAAAGATTATGTTGGCGGTTTAGTCGGTAGTAATTTTGGTACCACATCTAATTGTAGAATAACAGGATTAATCGCAAGTTCTGGCAAGTATATAGGTGGCCTTATCGGATATAACAATGGTAATGCCATAAAAGTTGTTATGTAAAGGGTTCGGTCATAGGAAATTCGTGTGTGGGCGGATTAATAGGATACAAGTCAGGCGGTTCAATTTCGCAGTGTTATACAACAGGTTTTGTCTCGGGAATTACAGACAATACTGGTGGTTTGCTTGGTGAACACTGGAACGGTTCAATACAAAATAGTTATTCGTGGAGCTCAGTTAAAGGTTTTGCAAATATTGGAGGATTTATAGGTAAAAATACAAATGGTACAGTTAGTTATTGCTATTCGAAAGGATTCGTGAGTGGTATAAGCAATGTCGGTGGCTTCATTGGAAGTAGAACATCTGGCACAATTACTTCTTGTTATTGGGACACAGAAACCTCAGGGCAAAGTGCTTCCTCAGGAGGTTCAGGAAGAACTACTGCACAAATGAAAACACAATCCAATTATATAAGTTGGAATTTTACAACTACATGGGCAATTATTGAGAATCAAACTTACCCCTATTTGCGTTCCTTTGGTCAAACACAGGATTACATTCCCGTTGAAAAACAAATCAGCAATTTAAATGAACTAAATAATATTGGAAGAGACCTAAATTATCCATGGGACGGACAATATACATTAACTACAGATATTGACGCAAGTGATACAGTAAGCTGGGATGGAGGTTTAGGGTTTAAACCTATCGGAATATTTACAGGGAGATTTGATGGAAATGGTCATGTCATAAAAAATCTATATATTAACCGCTGGAGTTCAAAATCTGTCGGATTTATTGGAAACTTAATAAGGGGTGAGGTATTAAACTTAGGATTAAAAAATATCCAGGTTACTGGGAATATGTATGTTGGTTGTTTAATTGGAACAAATTATGGTGTTGTAAAACAAAGCTATGTTACTGGTTCTGCAATAGGAGCGACTGATTATGTTGGTGGTTTAGTAGGTTTTAATAATTATGGTAAGTTAGAAAATAGTTATTCGTGGAGTTCAGCACAGGGGAATCAGTATATTGGGGGACTTATTGGTAGAAATATTGGTATTTCGGGTAGTTCCTTTGGGGTAGTTGATAAATGTTACTCAAAAGGTGCGGTAACAGGAAATATCGACGTAGGTGGCTTAATAGGCAATAATTTAAACGGTACGGTAACGAGTAGTTATTGGGATACTCAAACATCTGGACGAAATACCTCATCAGGTGGTACAGGTAGAACTACAGCACAAATGAAACAGCAGGCAACTTTTGTTGGCTGGGATTTTGTCAATATCTGGGGAATCGTTCAGAATGTCACTTACCCTTACTTATTGTGGGAATATACAGTACCCGATGTGCTGGGACTTACCCAAAGTGAGGCACAGGATTTAATTACTTATTACGGTTTTACAGTGGGTACAATTGGTAATCAATGTAGCAATGTAGTACCTATTGGAAATGTACTTAGTCAAAATCCAGCTGGGGGACTACAACGACCGCCAGGGACCCCTGTTGATATTGTTGTGGTATCCAGTCTTTGTGTTGATGTTCCTGATGTGGTACATATGGAACAAAGTAGTGCAGAAAACACAATAGTTTCGGCAGGATTAGTGGTGGGTACAATAAATACAGAATGCAATGACACGGTTCCTTTAGGGCATGTTATTAGTCAGAATCCAACTGCAGGAGAACAAGTATCACCTGGTAGCACTGTAGATTTAGTCGTTTCCACTGGCCCCTGTCCTGTTGAGGTTCCAAATGTAGCAGGGCTATCCCAGCTCGATGCAGAAAATATAATAACAACCGCACGTTTGAGCGTCGGAGAAATAACAGAAGAATGTAACAACGCAGTGCCCTTGGGTCACGTCATTAGTCAGGACCCACCCGCTGGTCAGTATATTCCACCCTATAGCCAAGTGAATATGGTCATATCATCAGGACCATGTATTATATATATTAGTTCAATAGATGATTTGCAGAAAATAGGTAATGACCCAGACTATCCGATTGATGGTTATTACGAGTTAACCCAAGATTTAGATGCAACAGATACTATCAATTGGAATGGAGGTGCAGGGTTCGTACCCATAGGAACGATAGATACCCCATTTACGGGTTCTTTGAATGGAAATAAACATAGTATAGTTGGACTTTATATCAATCGTCCCTCAGAAGCTTATGTTGGTTTGTTGAGTTGTATAGGAACGGAAGGGATAATACAGAATTTGGCTTTGAAGAATGCAACCATAATTGGAGGCAACTTTGTTGGGTCCATTGCGGGATACAATATGTCCGACGCTGTCATATCATCGTGTTATGCTTCTGGAACGGTGAGTTCACTTAACTACAATACAGAAGGGAATGCAGGCGGATTAATAGGTCATAATGCTGGCACGGTACAACAATGTTTTTCGAAAGTAGATGTTTGGTCACCTGATTATTCAGCAGGGCTCATCGGATTTAATTCTGGTTATATAATTCAGTGTTACTCCAAGGGGAAAGTCAATAGTAGTAATTATAGCCTTGGTCTCGTTGGAAGAAATTTTGGTTTAGTAACTCAAAGTTATTGGGATATAAATGCTTCAGGTACAAATAGTTCGGACGGGGGAATAGGTGAAACAACTACGAACATGAAAAAGCAAATTACATTTGTAGACTGGGATTTTACAAATGTGTGGGGCATTGTCGAAGATGTTACTTATCCGTATCTCCTTGGCTTCTCTTACGACCCAGAAATACAGTTAATTGGTCCTCAGGAGTTAGAAATAAGTTGTGGTTCTGAACATTATGCAGAACAAGGTGCTGTAGCGTATGACATAGAAGATGGTGATTTGACAAACCAAATCATGATAATGGGCGAAGTAAATACTTCAGCATTAGGAGTATATTTGGTTGATTACCTGGTGTCAGATAGTAATGACAACTTAGGCAAAGCAAGTCGTACTATAAATGTGATAGATGAAGCACCAATAGTAACATTATTAGGTTCACCAAAAATATTAGTAAGGTGTGGAACAGAGTTTATAGACCCAGGAGCACAAGCATATGATTTTTGTGACCAATCATATCTAACTGTAGAAGTAACAGGTAGTGTCGATATAAATGAAAAAGGAATATATCAGTTAGAGTATACAGCTCGGGATAGTTCTAATCTGGAATCTCATGTAAGCCGTGATGTCCGTGTCTATGGATGTAACATTATACAGATTAGAAGTATCGAAGAATTACAAATGATTGGTAATTCTCCAGATTATCCTTTGGATGGTGACTATGAATTAGTTCAGGATATTGATGCAAGTGGAACAGCTCAATGGAATGAAGGTGCTGGGTTCATACCTATTGGAGATCAACTCCATCCATTTTCTGGGACATTTAACGGGAATGAACATAAAATAGTCGGACTACATATTAATCGTCCTGAAGAGGATTATGTAGGTCTATTTAGATCTATAGGTCCTGATGGAATTCTTTGGAACTTCGGTATTGAGGATGCAAATATAACAGGAGGAAACTATGTAGGAATAATAACAGGCCTTAATTCAGGAATATTGACACAATGTTATGTTACAGGTTCCGTATCAGGAATGATTGCAGTTGGTGGTTTAATTTCATCCAACTATGGGGAAATAGAAAACTGTTACTCAACAGCAACTACATCTGGAATTGGCTATGTCGCTGGATTAGTCTTTGTAAATTATAATAAAATGACCAATTGCTATTCATCGGGTGCGGTATTGGGAGAATATGAAACAGGTGGATTAACATACGACAATTTAGACGGAATAGTAACCAATTGTTACTGGGATGTTCAGACGTCAGGACAAAGTTGGTCAGATGGAGGTATTGGCAAATCTACTGAAGAAATGAAACAACTAATTACCTTCGATGATTGGGATTTTGTCAATGTATGGGGTATCATTGAAAATACTACTTATCCATACTTCTTATGGCAGTACAAAGTCCCCGATATTATAGGGCTTAGCCAAAGTGAAGCTGAGACATTAATCATTACGAAAGGCTTTGAAGTTGGAGAAGTTAATGACGAATGCAGTAACACGATTCCAGCGGGATATGTTAGCAACCAAAATCCGACCGCAGGAGAACAAATACCGCCTGGAAGTAATGTTAACCTCACCATTGCTTCAGGGAGATGCACACCATTAGTAGTTATATTAGAAGCTCCAACAGAGTTAATAAAAACTCGTGGTGAAACGTTGGAATTACATGTATCTGTTCAGGGTGAAATAGGCACAGTAAACTACCAATGGTACTTTGAGCCAGAGGATGAAGAGAAGGTAGCTATCCCTCTACTTGGCGAAAATAGTGATACATTACGTATAACCAATATAGATTATATACATGCTGGCTGGTATTGGTGTCAGGTCTCCGATGATTGGGATTTCGCTGAAAGTGGAACTGTCCGTCTGTATGTAGATTCTGGATTGGACGTTAGCTCGATGTTAGGACTATTTTTGACATTAATAATAGTAAGTGTAATAGCAATTTATGCCCTGAAACAACGCACATCAGATGTAAAGTAAAAAATGTAATACATAGTAGATTAATATTAAAGAGGGAGAAATTGTAATATATTCTCCTTTCGTTATAAAAAGGAGATGGAGGTTTAGTTATTTTATTCATCACTATCTCGGTTTCTTGAGATAAGTGTAGGTGAACGTCTTCTATCAGATAGTTTATTTTTAAGGTATATCAGAGACAATATTGGGTGATATAAAAACATTTTAGGTCCTGAAAATTGCATTACCACTTTAATTTTTTCTTTATGTCTCTTATCATAACAATGAATATGGCAATTTTTACATGTTGGTTTGTCTGGCATCAATGGGCACTTTTCTAATTGTTTATATGCATACTCTAAAAGTTCTCTACATGTATCACATATGTCATCTTTATGATTATACTTGCAGTAAATTCTTATCATACTTTCGATAGTCTTCTTTTCATACCACTCCCTCCATCTCTTCTTTTTCTCATCGATTATTATCAATACAATCTATCCTTTTATAAAGTCCTCATAATTTTTGTTTCATATGGGAAAATCACTTCAATAATACTGCGACATCGTTCTTTCTGGTTTCTGGTGATATTTCTAAGGTCTCTATTGCGTTATTTTTCATTACACATCGAACCTGTGTCTTATTAGGTGCAAAAAGTTTAAAATCTACATTCCAATGTTTGTCCCATGCTGGGAACAAATATATTTTTTCTCCGTCCCATTGTAAAAGCATAAATTGGAATGTGCTCATTAAATTACCGCCGTGGCATTGGTCTGGTATCCAATCGTAGTTTGGTCCCCAAAATGCTGGAAAACGGGAACTTTCATGTTTGCGACGAGCGTTAGTAATCAACATCTCTTTAGTTTCATCTGTTAACCCTAAAAAAGCTGATTGGATAGCATCCTGTTGCCAACCATGATAGTCTTTTGCATGCCGTTTTTGGAAACTATTAATGGCTATGTCTATATTAGGTTTGCCGACAGCGAAAATTCGATATGGGAATACCGCGTATAATTCTGGATTTTCCACATTACTTCGTTTGGGATTAAATACCCGTGCAGGTAGGATACTTTTGTCTTTTACAGGAATAGGAACAATAGAGTTTAATAATTGTTCCCAGCGTGTTTTTTCTTCAGGTGATAGGAGAGGATTGTTTAAAGCGATGAGTCGAGGTAAAACTGCATGTAAACCAGAAACAGTGGGGGTGTCGTCAGTTACCCCTTCTTGATATGTTTCGACCGCCTGTGCAGGGTGAATAACTAACATTCCGTTCTTATCTTTTGAAAACCGTGTTTCAAAAAAACGGATAATTTCTCTTGCATAAGGGAGTAGCGTTTCTTTAAGAAAGGTTTCGTCATGTGTAAAGTTATAGTAATCTAACATTATCAGTGTCAGTTCCAGACCACTTGCCCAAATCCAGCGTATGTATGGGTTTGTTATTTCACCTACTTTCAAACCTGTTCGGTCAAAGCCATAATCGCGATTGCGGAGTAAACCCCAGAAATATATCGTTTCAGGCATGTAAATTCCTTCACAATTCCAGTAAACTTTGTTCCGTAATTTGCTAATGTCCATTACACTCATGTAAAGATCGAACATGGGTTTCATTAAATCAAAATCACCTGAAGATAAAAGAGGCCAATAGGGTAATCGTGTGTTTTGCCACCAATAACCACCTCCCCAGCGACGATAATCTGGGTCGGATTTAAGTTCGTCGCCCTCACGCCATTCTACTGTAAAGATGGAACCATTAAATTTGACAGGGAATGTCCCACGACTACCGCAGGCAGTAATCCACCGTTGTAGAGTATATACCTTACTTGCCCATTCAGCGTCTGCGTCACCGCTTGCGACAATCCAACTTCTCTGCCAGAAATTTCGCCACCAATCTTTATGTTGTTCGAAGGCTTTATTCTCTGCAATTGTTAATACCTTTTCCCTTTCTCTTACTACATCACTTAACCATTCTTCAGGGGTTGTAGGATGCATTGTCTTGCCTAATATATACACAGTGTACTTTTTTTGTCCTTTCCCTTGAAGAGTGAATTTGTCCATTTTTTTCAAATCGTTTGACCAGATGCTACAGCCAAAAATTCGATTTAGAAGAGGGTCTTTAAAATTATTTTTGTATTCACCGAAGCCCTGTAAATCCATAGAATAACCCCATATAGAATGATTATTCTGATGGTATACAACTAATCCACTAAAAGGTGGGTTATCTAAAACTATATCGGGATACACTATCCCTTCTTCAGTTTTTTGAATAAGACTACTCTGGTTTACTTCATCTTCTGTATAATTCCTTGTTTGGGTACGCCAGACTTCCAGTATTACTTTTAAATCTACATTTTCTGCACTTTCCACATTTAATACTGCGGTGGGCATATTTGCATCTATACGGAATATGGCCTTTGTTTTTCCTTGGTTGCCTTGTATTTCGATGGTTCCATCTTGCAAATGTAATCGCTGAGAAAAATTGGAATTTACCCCTGTCAAAGTTGGTGTAATCTGGAAGCGAACTCGTGCTAATTTTAATAGCTGTCCGTTGTCGTCCCATGAATCGGTTTTACTGATAAGTGCCACAATATCACCATTTTCTTCTATCCATACATTTGCTCCAATGTCTCCATTACCAATAGGCATTGAATCAGATGAATTCCTACCTGGTGTATTCCAAACTTCATCATAGCAGTCAGGATAATTTGCGGGCTGTGCCTGACAGAATAGAGAAATGCAAACTAATAAAAAAGTTAACGAAAGCAATCTTTCCATACCTAACCTCCTAAATGATTTAATTTTTACTATTGTAGCATAGAATTTAGTCACTAATAATAGGAATGAATGAAAATAATATAACCAAGGACTATCTTGCCTGTGAGTATATTTATATGGGTATTTAACGCCTCACTTTTCTTCTCTTTATATAAGGGTTGCTCCCATTGCTATTCTCATGTGAAACATCTGGTTTTCTAAACCGTGAGAAAGTGATGGAATGGGACAGATATAATGAAAAGGATGTAATTTGTAAATCCATTCAATTTAATGCAAAAGTGTTGACGATACAAAATGTTATTGAATTTTTTGAATTATTGGGAAAACGAAAAGTCATCAGGATATGCAGTAGGGATAGACTGTATAAAATTGGAGTAAGTGATATTTCGATAACAGACTTTTGACTAACATTCTATTTGATTTTCCAGACCAATCCTTTTTTTCCTGTAATACCTTCGGCAATCTTCTGAAGTTTAACAAGAATCTTAATCTTTTCCTCAAAAGGAAGTTTTGCCTGTTCCTTATGATATCTTTCCTTTTCTTTAAAAATTTTATTTCTTGTAATTTCTTTCCCTTTTCTAATAATTTTTATATTGCTTTTTTTATTTGATATGTTTATCCTATCCATTCTATTTTAAACCTCTCTAAAATTATACTTAATTTTTTCTTATTTAAATTTTTTTGTTCTAATAGTTTTTCTACCCTGTCCTTATCTTTTTTACGACCTACTTTTAATAATATTGCTACTAAGTATTCAGGAGAAAATACTTTCGTGGGGATATTCTCAAATTTTATTTCTTTTGCATTTTTTATTGCTTCTTCCTCTAATTCATTAGCAACAATAAACTGAACAGGAATACCTTCAATAATAATATGTTCTCCTTCCCATTTGTATCCTTTCTTTATTAAAAAATCATACATATCAGAAATATCTATAATTCCTTTTTTATCTTCTCCTTTTGGAATAATAAATATATCAAGATCGTAGGTTAAAAAAGCCTCAATATAGAACAATGTGGCTATTCCACCCCCAATAGCATAATCTACAATAATACCTTTATTCCTCATTTCATTTAGGACTTTAATTGTATTTTTCACTCTATAACCCTTGTTTTTTACAGAGACTATAATAATAAATAGATTATACAAAAATAATGCAGTAGATTCAGATATGTAAAAGACAACTCTCATGAATCTGTAATTACAAATATATGTATTTTTAAGGGTGTTCTTTTCTGTTTTTCCATTGCCAGAGTTCTGCGAGAATGGATGCGGTTATAATGCACCATGTTGCAAATAATGCATTTGGTAGGGCACTTTCTGCAGAGAAGTGATTTAATGCCAGTACTGCACCTAAGCCTGCGTTTTGCATGCCTACTTCGATGGCTAATGTCCGTTTCCTCTTTTCATCAAAGCGATATAAAATTCCTGCTCCATAACCTAAGATAAGACCTAAGAAGTTATGCAAAACCACAGCAGAGAAGATAAGTAAGGATACATCCCCGAATTTATCCGCATTTAGTGCTACAACCAGACCGCAAATGAATGCAATACACAGAGAAGATATAGCAGGAAATACATCTACCACCTTGTTAATTCGTTCTTTGAGTAGATAGCGAATAGCAAAACCTACCATTAGTGGAACAATTACCATTTTGATAATACTCATAAACATACCCCAGAAAGGCACTGAAATATATACACTCCCAAAAATATAGGTACACAGGGGTGTGAGTATGGGAGATAACAAAGTGCTTGTGCTGGTTAGTGCTACGGAATATGCCACATCTGCTCCTGCCATATATGAAATAACATTGGAAGCCATGGCTCCAGGTGTAGAGCCGACTAATATAACACCAATGGCTAATGAAGGAGGTAATTGCAATCCTTTGGCTATTAAAAATCCCAGAAGAGGCATAATTACAAACTGGGCAATTGTGCCTAACAATACCCAATGGGGTCGTTTAACTATTGGAATGAAATCTTCAATTTTTAATACTACACCTATACCTGCCATGGTAAACATGAAGAACCAGTCTTTATATGGATTAAAAATAGTCAACACTGGTGGAAAAAAATAACCAATTATACCTGCAAGAATAACCCACACTACCATCATTCTCGAAAATATTTGAAAAACAATCATACCCTCTTCCTTTTACTCTTTTAATTCTAATGGAGGGAGTTTCTCCTCGGGCAAGGACATTGCACTATCTTTTATATTATTGGTTGGAATAGTATGTAAACTAATCACTACAGGTCGGGCTGTATAAGTTATTTTACCAAAAATTAAATCTTTAGTAGGGTCATAATAAAAATCTGTAGGTTTGCCATCCACTGTAATTTTATCAATGGTTCTTTTCCCTTTGTTGAATATAACCCAATCTTCCAATCCTAAGGGGGCATCTAATTTAACTGTCAGGGTACTTGACTCGTTATCCCAAAGTTCTGATATCCTCTTCCCTCCCCATAGATGATTTGGTTCGTCTGATGAAATAGGTCGGACATAAAAACTTTTCATTTGATAAGGTTCCAATGGTACCTCTGTAAACACTTTTTGTATCTGGTTTTTTTGAAGCGAAACAGCATTGCGTTGATGTATATCATAAAATATATAATGTTCATCCTGCGGGATATGGTCTTTTAAATCTATAAGAGTACAATCCTGTTTATCACCTGTTCTATTAGCAAGAATAATCAGATAGTCATCCCAAACTCTATTATGGTATAGCACTGAATAAGTACCGGTGATAGATGTTTTTAGTTCAAGCCATGGTTCGGTTTCATACATACCAAAATAAAACTGCATCAAGTTATATGCCTTAATATATAGCACTTCTGCAGGATGAACACCTGTGGCATAGGGAAATTTTTGGGACCAGAGTCGCCAATCAATAGAACAATATTGTCCCCCTCCTGTAAGTAAGTCAAAAGTATAAGCAGATTCTGCTGGGCATCGCTGGCTCTCATCATCACCTGCATATAGACACCCCTGCCCATACATATTTTCAAACGAGCCAAAGGTTACTCGGAATTCCTCTACAGATGAAAAGTCATAGCCCTCTCCGAAAAGATGAACATCAAAAGGTGCAATAACGGGTAAAATGAAAGCTTTGCTACAGTGCTCAATCAATACCACATGTGGAATCTTTTCCTTTAATGTCTCTCGTCGACGCCAATTAACATCATGCAATTCAATTAAACAATCATATACTTCTTGCGGATGGTTATGTTCCTTCCACCGTTTACAGTTAGAATATGCCAAATTATCATCTATATACATTCCATCCACAGGATATCGTTCCATCATTCGACGGTTGCATTCCATCCGATAATCCGCCAAACCATTGGGAGAAGCAAGACAGGTTGCAACAAGGTCACAAAACGGATCCATTGTCGCAGTATACCGCCCTCCATAATTAAAGCCTTCCCATTCTGCCCAGCTACCCTCTTTCATTCTCCTGACTACTTCTGATGCATGGGCATATTGTAAGTCTGCATTGGCGGTCCAGATAAATAACATACCTGCATCATGCACAGTTTTAATAACTCGGTCTAATTCTTCTGCTGGTGGACGCGGTTCACCTGGAGGACCCAAGCGATGCATCTGAAACAGGGTATAACCTAATCGAGCAACTGTCCAAATTTCTTCATCTGTCGGATAAGGATATTTTTCATCTCCAATCCAGATAAACATACGCAAATCATGACGACGCAGATGAGGCAAGCGATTCGGTGCCACTGCCAGACCTATACGAAAGGTAAAGGGGGTTTCTGCTTTTAGGATATAAGGGTTACCTTTCTCACCCACATGAATGATATGCTGATGAATATGTACAGAGACATTATCATCTTGATTTGAATCTACCCGAACGGCTCCTGTGTCTAACTCCTGCGGAGAACGATAATAATCACCCATATCTGTAAATATGGCTAATGCAGACTTATTACTATACACTTCCAAACATGAAGTTGGTGTATATACTCGAGCAGTCTCCCCTACCTTCGGTATCTCACCTTGATAACAATCAAAACCATACGTGTCCCTACGTTTATGTAGGTAATGTGAAAAGTGACCGCATGCACTTAACTCTTGCCGTATCCCCTGTAGTAGTGATTTATCCGATTCGGGTGTCAAAACAAATTGTGATACAACTACACCATCATTATAAATAGTAGTTCGTATCGAACAGGAAATATCTGAACCCCACTTACCCTTTGTTAGAAGCACAACCTGATTCTTCTCTTTAACTTCAACAGCGGTTTCTCCTCTCATATTGTTAACAAGACTTTCATCATCAATCAAGACATTTAATGGTTCTGTCATTTTAATTACTACCGACCCTTCACGCATCACCTTAATATCGGAAATAGCACCTGTGTTTTTGTCAACAACATAATTGAAAGTTGGTCCCTGAACAACAATAGTATTTTCCCTCTCCTCACAAACCAAGTCCTCTGGCGGTAATGGTTCTTTCAACACATCGTAAATACTTTTACTTCCAGAGTCACCATGGGAAGACAAAGCAATAGTAGAGATTAAATGTCCTGTATCACCGAAAGAATAATCAAACCCATTTTTAAGAAATAGACAAAAAACCAATACCAAACCAAATTTTATAAACTTTTTCTGCATAACATTTCCTTCATATTGATAAGAATAATATTAAACAGACACCCACGCTATAATCTATAAGTATATAGAAAGAGAGATAAAAACACAAAAATAGAACAAAGATTTAAATATAATTTGAAATTAATAGAGGGTCTTTTCTTATAATATTATCCTAATAATGCGGTTGCCGGATCGCCTAATTGGTAGGGCACCTGACTCTGGATCAGGCATGTCTAGGTTCGAGTCCTAGTCCGGCAGCCATTTTTTATTGACACAGTCAAAAAATAGTTTGTTAAAATTTTTACCACTAACCTAATTATAAACTTACTATCAACTTAACTGTCGTTTATTTCTCCTTCTTCTGTAAACCTGTCATTGCAAATACTAATACTCCCATCAGTAATAAATCTATCAAATATTTCCACCATGTATCCTTTTCATTTATTGATTTTCCACCACAACCACAACCTTTTTCTTTTGTATTTTCATTTCCACCTGTACTTCCTTCTGGAGATGGTTGTTCTCCATTTTTCCCTTCAACACTCCCTTCTTTGGAACCTTCAACTTTACCCTCTCCCTCAATACGTCCTTCATTAATACCCTCGGACTTTCCTTCACCTTC
>DAOSBX010000031.1:0-1075 GCA_035361075.1 Candidatus Hydrogenedens sp.
AGAGTACCCAGAGAACCACAGAGGAGCAAAAAGATAAATTTTCCTTCTGTGTTTTTCTTGGAGCAGGAGTGGGATTAAGATATAGCGATGAGGAAGCATTGGATGGTAGAACAACCGTTTACTATACTGAATAGGTGGCATGGCTATATGCGGTATTGATTTTGTGGTTTAGGTAGGTCCGGTATTGTTAGCTTAAAATTGGAATTGAATGTTTGTGGCATTGAGTGTATATAGCAAAGTGTGTCTATAGTGCTAATAATGATAAAATAGATGTGTAGAAACAAATCAAAATGGATAGGATAACCTTATAACTTTTCGTTTATTTTAATTTTCAATCAAATATTGCCACTTGAAAATAAATATGATTTATATCAATACATATTACATTGTTTGTTTACAGGTTTCATTTACGAGTTATGTCTGTTCATGTGTTTTCGGGTTGCAAAAATTACACTTGTAGTAATACCAATAGCTACGACTAACAAGAAATTAATGTTCAAACTTAATCCTGTTATTACATGAAGTTCTACTAAGGGGGTATCAATCACATCATAATCATCCGCAACCTGACACCAATAAAACCCCGAATCTTCTAATTGAAGGTCTTCTAAATAAAGTGTATCTGTTGTGGCACCGTCAATAATTTCAGGAGATTTTAAATTCTTCAAACGACTGAAATACCATTGAAATGCCACTTCTCCACGAGCACCAACAACAATTACTTTTAGAGAGAGTGTATCGCCTACCATTTTAACGATATATTCTGGGCTATCTATCCATGCGTCAAAAGCCATACACGGTCCCGATGCGGTAACTATACTTATTGGAGTCCCAATAGGTACTTGCTGTCCTGCAGACGGGTTCTGACTTATCACATTACCCGCAGGAATGGTATCACTGCATTGTTGTGATACAGAACCTATTGCCAGATTTGCTGTTACTATTTCATTAATTGCTTCAGCCTGTGGAAGTCCTACAACATCAGGTACAATTCTATATTCAATAGTCCCTTCTCCTTCGCCTTCAGGGGTTCCCTCAGGAGTTCCTTCAACGATACCTTCTCCTTCAGGGGTTC
>DAOSBX010000031.1:1175-24493 GCA_035361075.1 Candidatus Hydrogenedens sp.
GTTCCTTCGACAATACCTTCGCCTTCGGGAGTTCCTTCGGGGGTTCCTTCGACAATACCCTCTCCTTCGGTACACGGACCAGAGGATACGACAATATTTACTGGTGTTCCTCCTGTAACGGGTGTTCCCGCAGATGGAGTTTGACTAATCACAATCCCTGCAGGTACTGAATTATCACACTGTTGTGTTACAGTCCCAACTATTAGGCTCGCATTTGTTATTGCTGTCTCCGCAGAACTTTGTGCCATACCTACAACATCAGGGACAATCGTATTACATGGCCCTGTTGAAATAACCAGATTTACTGGACTACCTGCAGGAACCCGAATACCCGAAGTAGGATTTTGAGTTATAACCCTTCCTGCAGGAACCGTATTACTACATTGCTGGCTTATACTACCCACAGTCAAACCTGATGCGGTAATTTCTGCTGTTGCAGATGCCTGTGTAAGACCTATAACATATGGAACTACATATTCAGTTTGCCACTGGAAATAAGGATAAGTAACCCCTTCAACAATACCCCATATATTATTAAAATCCCAATTATTAAAAGTGCTTTGTTGTTTCATCTCACTGGTTGTCTTTCCTGTTCCCCCTGCTGAAGAACTTTGTCCTGATGTGTCTTTGTCCCAGTAACTATCTGATACTGTGGCTGTATTATGCCCCAATAATCCACCGTAGTAAGTTCCAGAAGCAGAGACAAGCCCTGTAGAATAACAGTTAGTTACGGTATCACGATTACTACCAACAAGTCCACCTATATAAGATGTTCCGCTTACGGCTCCTGTAGAGTAACTATTATTAATAGTGCCTCTATTTTCACCAACTACACCCCCAATATAACTTGTAGTTCCATTAACAGTTCCCTCAAAAAAACTTCGAGTAACAAGATTTCTATTTGCTCCAGCAATACCTCCAAGATATGAATCCCCACTGACAGTAGCGGATGAGTAGGTATGAATAACATATCCAACATCTCTGTTATCTCCTGTTATCCCACCAACATAGTGAGAACCCGATACAGTTCCTGAAGAATGGCAATCTTCAATACTTCCCCCTTGATTATAACCTACAACAATTCCTACTTTGTTTTGTCCAACAATTTCTGCATTTACAACTCTAAGATATGTAATTTCTGCTCCAGCCCCTGTATGACCAAATAACCCTACATTGGATTCAGTAGGACGGTTAATATATAAATTAAAAACTGCGTGTCCATTCCCATAAAACTTACCTGTAAACGTCCCTATTGGCTTAAAACCTGCCCTGTCATTCCAGTTAATAGTGTCACTGGCATCAATATCCTGAGTTAAAATATATTCCCCATTCAATGGATATGCGGGACTACTCCCTATTAACTGAAGTTCTTCAATTGTACTAATAAATATTGCTGAATATCCATTGGATATAATTCCAACAATAAATAAAGTAAAAACAAATAGGATTTTCAATAGATATGAATTCTCATTTTTTTCTAAGTAATAACTAAACATCATATAACCTCCAATAATTGTTTAAATAACAATATTAAATAAAAAAATTTTTTTAACATAAATATTATTTTTAAAATAAAAAAATGACATATTTTTTACATTATAACATATTATGACATATTTTTGTAATTTTTACAATTTTTTTTAAAAATCACCCTCTAATTTATTTGCATATATATTTATGTTTACCCCTAAATATTGAAGTTGAAGATAAATACACATTATAAAAAAATATAAATTAATTAGATATAAATGGATTTAAAAATAGTTTCCCTATCATTTTTAATCTTTTTACATTGTGAGTTCGTAATTCCCATCTTTATATTTCGGATATGAACGACATTTTTATTACTTATAACACTGCGGAGCTCAAACGTCTATTCTGTGGGTTTTGATTCTTGAATTTGGACTTCGGGAGTGGTTGTTTCAACTTTTCCCCCAGTCTTTTCTACTATTTTAGCAATGATATCATCAGACTTGGTTTTACCTTTTATTTTACGGTCATGCCAATCGGGATTTGTTAGTAGCGTCACCCCATAAATTTGCTTTATAGCAGAGATAAAGATACGTGTTTCTTCTGATTTTACACTTCCCAATCGAATTTCATATTTAATTCTGTTCAGTTGCATCCATTTCCGTTTCGGTTGGTCAAATGCAACAAACACACCTCTTTTATCTCTTGTGTAAATGTCCAATTTCATTTCTTTCAACGTTTCTTTTGTTGCTTGCCATGTTTTGTCGAAAGGTGCTTTTACTGTGATGACTTTTTCCTCAGCAAAACCGCTTGTATCTTTTAATGTTCGTGCACATCCATTGAAAAGAATGAATGTTAAAACGACTACAATTATAAAATTGAAACTAACCATATACCTTTTTGTCATATCAAATCTCCTTAAAATAAAAATCTATTTGTTATGTTCAATTTATTTTTACACAGAAGTTATATTTTACACTATATCTCGGTTCTGCCATCATTGGAGCGACTGCATCACGCCATTGTGCATAATGTGGGGTTTCTTTATGTGCTTTTGCTCCGTCTTCATCTCTATAGGCTTCATACAAAACGAATCGTGTTGGGTCATCTAATTGTTGAAGAACATCAAAGCGAATGACTCCTGGCTCTTTTCGACTTTCCAGAGCATTCTTTTCCGACTCTTTGCGAAATGCATCGATACAATCAGGTTTTACATGCACGTAAACAAATACTACAAACATGAGAGCACCTCAGACGCTTTTATTTATAAAAAAAATGAAACTCTAATTCTAAAATTAATTATATTATTATGTATTATTTATTACAATACATTCAAAAAGGAAAATCATATTTCAAAACGTACTATACAGCTTTATATTTTTTATTATAAGAGACACAAAATTTGTCTGACAATAAGTCGAAGTTAAAGATGTTACATTATATTTGATAGAAAAATCACCTCGTCGTTCCGAAACATAACATATAGGATAAGATGTCTAAACAAGAGATAAAAACGTTAACATAATACGATAGACAAAAATAGGATGTTTTATGGTGTGGACAAAGTTGATACATGATCAAGGTGGAGCAAAAATAGGTTAAACAATTAATGATAAGAACATTTGCACATTGGTTCCTTGAACGCTTTGGTGCCCACTCTTTATTACAAAGTTTTTTGGCCGCTTTATTTATTTTATTTGCAGTTCAGCTATTTACAATCGGTGTATTAAGTGAACGTTTACCTATAGAGGTATCAAGACCTTACTTTCAGGAAGTTCGAACGTTTACATTTGAGCCGAGGGAAAAGTTAGAAATTGATAATGTTGATGGAACAGTCAATATAACACCGGGCAAGAACTCAAAGATAAGTATTATTGCAGATATTCGTGGGTATCCTCGTCGATTTAGAGACCGCGATAAAGTGATGAAGTTTTATAAGAAACTGTTCCAGATTATTGAGAGTGATACAAGAGTATCTCTGAAAACAGAACCCCATTCCCGTCCAGAAGGGGTAGAATTCCGTATTGATTACCAGGTAACGGTTCCAGAAAAAATAGATATAGAAATAAATGTTATGAGTAGAGGGAATGTCTATATTACCGCTGGCTGTAAAAATGTTTCTGTCCGAGCCAATCAAGGCGATATTACAATTATCCAGCCTGAGGGTGATGTTTTTGCCCAAACAATTTTAGGTCGAATTGATGTTAGGAATGTAACAACCAGTGCGGATGTTCAAACTATTAACGGTGCTATTTATATCACAGCGGAAAAAGGTAAAATAAAGGCAAACTCGGTGAATGGGAATATTCAAGCGTCTCTTCTGACAGAAAACATTGAACTGTGTGATTTAAGTGTTACAAACGGTAATATATCATTGTCATTTCCTGAACTTTTTTCATCAAAAATCCTTGCAAAAACGAATCGAGGGTATATCACATCAGAGTTCCCATTGGGTGATGTTTTACCTGGAACTCAGGTCAGTTTAATAGAAAAACAAATCGGTAAGGGAGTCGCCGATTTGAAATTGACGTCTATGAATGGCAAAATATTAATATCTCGTCTTATTCAGTAGAGAAACCAAGTTAATAAATAATCAGTCTAAATAATAAGTAAAAGGATTAAATAATGTTTAAATTATTTAGTTCGGCTTCTTCACCTTCACAAGGAGCAATTGCCGTTTATCCAACGGCTACAGAGAACCAACCCGAATGTACAGAGTTGGAGTTAGTTCGAAGAAGTCGTAAGGGCGACACGGAAGCGTATGCAGAATTGGTTCGTAAATACCAACAAGTAGTGTTTAATATTGCATATCGCTTTATGCGTGATGTAAGTCTTGCGGAAGATATGGCTCAAGAGGCATTTATTAAAGCCTTTAAGCATATTAAAGGTTTCCGTGGAGATTGCTCATTCTCTACATGGTTATATCGGGTTACATGTAGTGTTTGTTTGACCGAATTAAGCCGTCGGAAAAAACGTTGTGAGGTTGGTTTACAACCTAATACGCCCGTCGGTAGTGTAGAAAGTAAAGTAAATGAATATGAAATTGCAGAGAAGATACGTGAATGTGTTACACGACTCTCGGACCGGTATGCAACCGTATTGACATTATATTATTTAAATGGTATTTCGTATGAAGAAATTGCAGAAATTATGGATATACCAGTTGGCACATTAAAAACATGGATGTTCCGTGCACGTAAACAGCTTCGTAAAGTTGTAGAAAAGGAGATATTCCCAAATGGCAAAGATACCCCATGAAGATGAATTAGATGCTTTTATAGAGTCTGTTCTGAGAGACGAGAAATTAATTCCAGCTCCCATAACTTTACATTCAAAAGTAGTTAAACGATTGAAATTACATGAGTTGCGAGAGCGTGAACGGATGCGTTTCCGTTACCTAATGACTGGATTTGTAATAACAGTGTTAACAATAGTATTTGGTGTCATTTTCTCAGTGGCTTTTTACAAATGGTCTGTTGTTTTCTGGTATGGCTCCGATGCAAGCCGTGGCTACTGGGATTACTATCAGACAATATTACAGACATTCTGGACAAGGTATCAAGGCTCTTACTCATTTTTAATAAGTTTAGCAGTAGGCATTAGTACCTTAGTGTTACTATTAGTCCCGTGGGCAAAATCGCCCAAAGCATAAGGGGTAGAGGGTAAAGTGCCTGATTTTACCTCATTTCTTTTTTCCCCGTGTGTCATTTACCCCTTTTTTTCGTTATAATAGAAAGGCTATTTGTACATATATGGAATAAAGAAAAAGGATACTATTTATGAATTGGAAAATTTTCCTTTCCAAGGGAGTTATACAAGCAGTTTTTGTTTTAGTATTGTTAATAATTATAGGTCTTGCTCTTGCGTTCTTATTAGCCCCTGAAAAACCGGAAGCACCACCTCGCTCAAAAATTTCCTATGAAGGTAAACCAACCTCATCACCGAAGCCAACAAAACAATATGATGAGATTCTTCCCGAGACGCCATCTTCTACAGAACCTGTAAAAACAGAGAGACAAACCTCTCCACAGTCCACTCCAAAAACAGAGGAAGACATTGAGCAGGAACAAAAAGAGTTCCCGGTTATTGTAAAAGTATTGGATGGTGAAACAAATCAACCTATTGCAGGTGCACAGGTTTTATTGGCTACAGGCATGACACATAAAAAAGGTCCAACAATAACCAGTTCCATTACAGGAAGGGATGCCTCTCAATATTATATTGAATCGCGAAAGGTTCGTGGACCTTTTTCTACCAATACCGAGGGCATCGCACAGTTGTCTTTGTATAGTGGTGAGTTAGAGCGATATCGTAAAGAAAGTATGAGGATTGTTGTAAAATCAGGAGATTATATACAGGAAGAGGAACAGATATCGTCTATTAATATAGAAGAGACAAAGCCGACAGAGGTCGTTATTCGATTATATAAAGGAGGAACAATTGAAGGAAAAGTGGTCGAAGAGGGAAGCAATACGGGGGCAAGTGGAATCAAGATTTTTATTGATCAGGGCTCCAATCCTTTCCTTAAACAGGGAAAACTCTTACCTGAAAGCACGTCAATAACAGATGAAGAAGGCAATTTTAAACTGACAGGATTAATACCAGGCACCTATGGCTTATATGTCTCAGTAGAAGGCACACCGTATTTGCCAAGTAAAAAGGAAATTCCCTATAAAAAGGTAACTTTGGTGTCTCCAAAAGACTCACAAAAAGGGATTATATTCAAAGTTGAGCCCGCAGGTATGATATGGGGATATATAATGAATATGTCAGGAGAACCTGTATCGGGTGCACAAATTATGTTAACCACCTCACAAAGTATTTTTACACAGGCAGTTAATGCGTTTTTGACAAAAGAGGGTCCAAAGTCAACATCCTCAGACAGTACTGGGTATTACGAGTTAGGTGGTGTGGCTCTGAATCAAGAATGGAGACTCTATGTAACCGCTGAAGGAAATTATACCCCACAATTAAGTGATGTCTTTGCGTTAACCCCTTCTTACCGTGTTGTAAGGGTTGATATTAATATGTTCGATGGCGGTTCGGTGGCTGGTTCTATCCGTGATACCGATGGGAAACCTGTGTCAAATGCAGAGGTGCTATGTATGCCTGAATATCGTGCTATTTTTTCTCCATTAGACCAACCTACTGCATTTCGTAGTGTGACATCACAAGAAGATGGTACCTATTTATTAACGGGGTTGCCTCCAGGAAATTTCCAGGTTATGGCATGGAAAGCAGGATTTAAAGTGCCTCTTTCAGGAGTAAAGATTTCAAGTGATGGCTTTTCTCGGCTTGATGGTATCAACTTCACATTAGAGCCTATTGATAAAGGAGACCTTTCTGTTTTCGGGAAAGTAACGAATCCACAAGGACAACCTTTAAGTGGTGCGGATGTGAATCTGGAAGGGGTAACCACAGCAGGTTTCCAATCAGAAGAACATTCTACCACTACGGATAGTTCAGGAATGTATCGAATTGATGGTGTGAATATTGGGTATTATGAGTTGCGTGTTTCCTATCCTGGGTATGTTACACGCACACTATATAACGTCCGCTTTAATCAGCCAACGGATATTGTTCTTCAGACCTTTGGCGTTATCCGTGGACAGGTACTTGTTAAAGAGACGGGTTCACCATTAGAACAACCGTTTACTATTAAGGCAACTCCTTCCGCTTATAGTGCTGATGAATCGGGTGATATTGCATTTGCTCAATATACAACCGAACCCGTTGAGGGGTCATTTACAGATAAAGAGGGTAGATTTGAACTTGAATTGGGTCCTGGAGCCTTTGACCTTGTCGCAACGGCTGAAGAGTATGTTGAAGGACGGGCTCAAGTCACAGTGCGTGAAGGAGAGACCGTCGAGGTAAAAATATATGTTTCGAAACAAGGGGCTGTCCTTGCAGGAAAGGTTACTATCCGAGGTGGTGGAAACCCACAAGGAACGAGGGTATTTTTAATTCGAGCCGAATCAGAGACAGAAGCGATGAGTAAAGTGCTTTTAGCAGACGAGGCAACTGGGACAAAGGTTCAAGGTGTCGGAGATGATGGGGCATTCCGTTTTGAAGCAGTTGCAGAAGGTAACTATGTTGTCGTTGCCCAACATGAAGGTTATGCAATGGCTAATAGTGGTTTAATATCTCTTAATCCAGGACAGCGAATGGAAAATATTACCATTACACTAAGTTCAGGAGGTGGATTGGAAGGACATATTTATATTGATGGTAAACTGGCAGGAAATGCAATGGTCATTATTTTAGGTCCAGGTGGATTAAAAACAACAAATGCTGATGAAAGTGGCTATTATTCCTTTGAAGGACTGTCAAGCGGTGTATATCAATTAGTTGCTTCACCTGTAGGTGCCTCCGATGTCAATGAGGTTGAAGATATAAATATGAGTGGACTTTTTGAAACAAGGGGTGTTCCAGTTGAAGTTAAAGAGGGACAAACAACACGATTTGATTTTGGCCGAATGGGCGGAACCCGAATTGAAGGACGTTGCAATCCTGCTCCACCTATTGGAGGTATAGCATTACTACGTCCACCTTCTGGAAGAACGTATGCTTTCGGACAAATCGTTAATATGGATGAATTGGTCGGAAGTATGAGCACCATGGTTAATCCATTGGGGGGAAATTTCGTTTTTGAAGATGTCCCTACTGGTGAATGGCAATTGGATATTTATTATGTTCAATTTGGCCGTGGTGTTCGGTATGTGTATACAGTTATCGTTGATGTTAAAGGTGAAGAACCCGTAATGAATATTGATTGCATGGTTCGATTGTAAAAAATAGAAATAAGGAAGCATTATTCAGTGGCATTAATTGATGTTGAAAACTTAAAGGTTTCGTATGGAGACTTTGTTGCAATAGATGGCATCTCATTTAGTTTAGAGCCTGGGGTCATCGGATTAATTGGACCGAACGGTGCAGGAAAAACGACGCTTATCCGTAGTTTTTTGGGCTTCATCCGTCCTCAGCAAGGCAAAATATATATTGCGGGGAATGAATTGCCGAAGGACATTCTCAAGGTTAGAGCCATAGTCGGGCACATGCCAGAGCGTGAAGTTGTTAGTCCGAAAGTTACAGCGGTAAGTTTCCTTGTCTACTGTGGTCGACTTGTTGGAATGTCATATATAGATGCTCTGGAACGTTCCCACGAGGTATTAAACTATGTAGGATTACAGGAAGCAAGATATAGACCTATGCAGACCTATTCTACGGGTATGCTACAACGAGTGAAATTGGCTCAGTCCATCCTACATGACCCAAAGATTTTGATACTGGATGAACCGACCAATGGTTTAGATCCAGATGGACGCTTAGAAATGTTACAATTAATAAAAGAAATTTCAGTTCAACGTGGGGTTACCACCATTCTTTCAACCCATTTACTGCCAGATGTACAAAATCTTTGCTCTCAAGTGGTGGTTTTGAATAAGGGCAAATTGGTTTTCTGTGGAGATTTGCAATCACTTTTTGAAAGTAAAGTAAATCATTATGAAGTGTCCGTTCAAGATAATGAAGACCTGTTTATGGAGGAACTTACTCGCATGGGAATTCAATTTGAGGTGCTACCTCGTGGTATTTTATCCGTAAAATTGCCAGATTCACTTACAAGGGAAGAACTATTCCACTGTGCCAAAAGAGCCAATACCATCATCCGTATGTTTGTCCCTGCGGGTGGGGACCTTACGACTCTTTTTCAATCATCATTGGTGAAAGAAGAGGTGTAGTAAAATATGCCAGTATATACGTTTTCATACAGACCTTTTGAAGGAAAATATCTTCGCCACTTCCGATGGTGGGTTGTCTTTCTCGAAGAAGTGCGATTATGGAATCGCGCACGTATCTTCCAGCTTCTGGCTTTATTAGGTTTATTACAGCCTATTGCAAGATTTATTCAGATTATTATGTACAATGCGGCAATGCAAGACCCTAACCATCCTTTGGCACCTGTGATTCGTTCTGTAGTGTGGTTAAAGGTGGATAGTGAGTTATATTACCATTTTATTCGATTGCAGGCACCTATCGTATTTCTCGTATTACTCTATGTAGGTGCAGGAGCAATATGTGCAGACCGTAAAAATCGGCTTTGGGATATTTATTTTTCAAAACCTATTCACTGGTATGATTATTTAACGGGGAAAATCTTTGCAGTTGCTTTTTGTGGTTACTGCCTAACTTTTATACCATCGATTTTGCTAATGTTTGTAGATTATGCTACCAAGAAAAATTCTACATGGATAGACATGTTTTCTTATATACCCATTATGGGGAATAGCTTCTTATTCTCCTCCGTTATCGTCATACCAACAGCATTGGGGATTGTCTGTGCCTCGAGTGTCTTTCCCACAGAGAACATTACTGTAATTAGTGTCGTAACCATTATTATTGCTAATACCTCCTTAGCAGGGCTCTTATCTAATTTTATGCGAGATATGAACTACATGCAGATTTCATTCCCAGTGGCTATTTACTTTATGGGACAAAAAATATTCGATGTAGATAGAAATATCTTTTTCCGCACAATGGACGTGAATGCCACATGGATGTTTATGTATATTTTTCTAACATCACTAATCTGCCTTTTAATCTGCATTTTACAGGTGCGGAAAGCAGAAAGGGGATAACATAGGTATGGATATTCAAATAGAGACAAAAGAACTTTCCAAATGGTTTAACGAAGTAGTCGCATTAAACAACGTGACTGTCCAGATTACTTCAGGTGTTATTGGTCTGCTTGGTCCAAATGGAGCAGGAAAATCAACCTTTATTAAATTAGCATTGGGATTGTATAGGCCAAGTCGTGGTGAAATTCGTGTCCTCGGAGAAAGACCACGCAATAATTTTCGTATAATTTCACAGGTCGGTTATTGTCCTGAAATGGACCACTTTGTTGAAGAAGTTAGTGGCTTCGAGTTCTTATATTGGTTGGCAAGATATTCAGGCCTGGTAGGAGAAGCAGGACAAAAACGCGTTAAGGAAGTTTTAGAGCAGGTACGAATGACCGACCGAATGTATGACCCGATTGCAACATATAGCAAAGGAATGCGACAAAGAATTAAAGTGGCACAAGCCTTATTACATGACCCGCAAATCCTATTTTTAGATGAGCCTATGAATGGATTAGACCCCTCTGCCAGAGAAGACTTATTCAACTTGGTTATTCGCCTTGGAAATGAAGGGAAAACAGTTATATTTTCAAGCCATGTACTCCATGAAGTAGAACGGGTTACCGATACAGTCATATTAATTTATAACGGAAGAGTCCTTGCTTTCGGAAAAATACGTGACATTAGAGATTTAATCAAGAATCACCCACGGACTATCGTTATCGAAACGTTAGAACCCAAGAAGATTTACCAGCTATTAAGTTTCGACACAAACATTACAACAGTAAACTTCGAAACTCAAAAACTAACAGTGCATACATTAGACCCCATACAAACATTTAAATTTATCAATGAGATTGTTGTAGACGGAAAGGTTCCAATTTATAGTTTTCGGTGTGCAGATGAAGATTTACAGTCCGTATTCCAATACCTGATATCAACCCATATTCCCCGAGGTTTATAAATCTATGAGTTTGTTGAGAATAAAAAAAGTAAAAGATATTATTATAGATTTTAGAACATCATTCCTCCATGCCTTAACAATTACCCTACGACGCGACCGATTCCTGTTAATGGCTATCATCTGTGTTTTGCCAGTTATAATTCCTATTTTTGTGGCTCTATTCTCACGTACTCTGTTTCGGGAAAGTGGTTTGCAGATATTTGTTCGATTATCAGAGCAAATTTATATCCATACACTGACTCCATTACTGGCGTTATTCATCGGGTTGATAGGCATTCGCGAAGAAATCGATTCCCTGACCGTGATATATCTACTGACCAGACCTGTTTCACGGTTCGCATGGATTATGGGTCGGTTCGTTTCATATCTTATTGTTTCGAGTATGTTACTGTTCTTGGGAATAGTCCTGACCTATTTAGCATGTGTCATATTAGGCAATATTCATTTAGATATAATAGGAATTCGTCTTTTACTCCGATATGTAGGTGTAGGTATTATGGGACTATTGGGATACGGTGCAATTAGTTTCATGTTAGGCTGTGCAACGAACCACCCCATTATTATCGGTGTTATCCTATTCTTTGGCTGGGAAAAAATAGCCAATGTTATACCTGGAATCGTCGATTTCTGGACTATTCAAAAATATTTAGATTCTACCTTTCCACCTCTTGCCACACAACAATATAACGCAACTGTTGTCCCAATAATTGGTATTTTTCAAAAAGAAATATTTTTTGTCGGTCCAATCCGTGCAATTATAACCATTGCAATAGTTACTATCGTAGGTTTATTTCTATCCGTTTTCTTTATGCTGTGGCGTGAATTCACCAGAGACCGAGTTGTCGGCAAGTAACCACAATTCTTTATTGCCGATTTTTAGTTTAAGGAATAGAGTTAAGAACCTCTTCAGCATGACCTTCAGGCTTTACTTTATACCATGCACGGATAACTTTACCATCAGGACTGATAAGAAAAGTGCTACGGATAATACCTTCTGATATTTTGCCGTACATATTTTTCTTTCCCCATGCACCGTACTGTTCCGCAACGTTATGCCCTTCATCAGATAATAAATAGAAATTGAGATTGTATTTCTCTGCGAAAGAACAATGCGATTCCATTGAATCAGGACTTACACCGAGAACCACTGCATTTTTTGCTTTAAACTTATCGAGTAATTTCTGAAAACCACGTGCTTCAATGGTGCACCCTGGTGTATCATCTTTAGGATAGAAGTAAACAACAATATACTTCCCCTTAAAGTTAGATAACTGAATATCTTCACCCTTATAACTTTTAAGTTTGAATTCAGGGGCATTATCACCTGCTGATACTTTTTGTGTTTTTTGTTTAGTCATGTTTTTATCTCCTTTCCTGAGTATCTAACAAATTATTTCCTTGTTTAATTTCATTTCATTATTGAATAATACAAATTGATTCCAGATTTACTTGACAATGTGCGCGTAAAGGAATGGAAAATAATATGTTTTTGGGAAGTTAAATAGTTAGTCGGAATTGTTCGCCAAGGTAAACTTTTCGGACATGTTCGTTGGCAGAGACTTGTTCGGCTGTTCCTGTGCAAATAACCTGTCCTTCGCTGATGATATAGGCTCGGTCAGTAATTGCGAGAGTGTCTCTTACATTATGGTCTGTTATAAGTACACCGATACCCCGATTTTTTAGGTCGATAACCATGTTTTGGAGTTCACTAATAGCGATTGGGTCAATACCTGCAAAGGGTTCATCAAGTAGGAATATTTTAGGTTGTGTCACAAGTGCCCGTGCTATCTCTGTTTTCCGTCGCTCTCCGCCAGACAGGGTGTATGCGTATTGATTTGCCAGATGTTCGATGTTGAGTTCTTTTAATAACTGGCGTGCTCGCTCTTTATGCTCTGTCTCTGTGCCAGGTAGAAATTCTAATATAGCAAGCAGGTTTTGTTCTACAGTTAAGTTGCGGAACACAGACGGTTCTTGTGCCAAGTATGCAATACCGAACCGAGCCCGTCGATACATAGGAAAAGTCGTAATGTCTTGATTTTGGAAAAATACGTTCCCGCTGTCTGGTTTTAATAAGCCGACAACCATGTTAAAGGTAGTTGTTTTACCAGCACCATTTGGACCGAGTAACCCTACAACTTCTCCTGCACAAAGGGATAGCGAAACATTGCGGACGACAACACGCTTACGAAATGATTTTACTAATTCTTTCGTCTCGAGTAGAGGTTGTCTATCCATATTAATATATCCTTTTATAAGGGTTTTACTGAATCAGGGAAGGCCACCTGTAGCAGGATACGGTTAAGTTTTACTTGTTCTTCTGGTGTTAGGCTCGATTTGCCCAATAATTCAATAGCCGTTTCGGGTAAGGTTTGTTTTGCCCATGCCTCTTTGTTGTAGAAGTCCGATTTTCTCAGCAATCGGTTTATTTGTTTTATCAGGTCTTGCTTTCTCTGCAGAATTAAGTCCATCGGTGCTGATAAAAATTGGTTTCGTGCAGTTGTATCAAACTTACTTAATAAATATTTTCCAGGTGTTGACGTTTCACTTTGGGCTTGCTTTTTTAATTCAGTTATAAATTTTCCCCAATCAGAGATATCCGACTCAGCAAGTAATGGTAAGGTGGACTCTCCACCAGAAGATGCACCACCACCTTCTACTTGAAGGGGTATCATGTCTGCCTGAAGATTTTCGATGTCAATAGTGTTGTTTTTGAAGTCTAAAACAATTTTTGAACCTTTTAATCCTTGTGCCCGTGGACTATCCAGAGTTGGATTTCCAGAAAATTCTACGACCTCTTTTTTGAAATCCCAGACAGCCTTTTCAGCAGTGAGTTTACCTTCTGGATGTTCAAGGTAAACCTTCCCTTCCATACGTATTGTTGATGGTGTGTTTTGACCTTCTTCCCATTCGAACGTCATTTTTTCCGCTTTAATTGGCATGGCAGGTGTATTTGGGTCTTGGGACAGCAAAACTATGCTTACTCCACCAGTCATTTCACGAATGCTCATACCTTGTTGAAGTAATCCTTTAAGTTTCCCTACGTGTTCTATTTTCATGGAGGAATATTTCCCAAGATTTAAACCGTCCTGTGTCTGGGCAGATTTTACACTTCCTATGACGCATATTATGGTAAATATAAATATTGAGACAAATTGTTTTTTCATGTTGGATTCCTTAAAACCAGTGGAACTTCACCAGAGACTTCCTCCAGTTCAAATTCTTTTGTATCGGCGTTAATAATTAAAGATGAAGCAAGAAGATGAATATCAGTCCCATTCAATTCTACGTGCCCTTGTGTATGTATTTTAGCAGGTTCTGTTTCTGTGCGATTCTTCCATTCAATAGCATCTGTTGTGAAGGTTATGTCTGTCATTTGTGCTTCAACATCCCCTTTTAGAGAAGCACTCTTCATTTTTTCGAATATCCCTTCTTTGGCGGAAATTTTAATGTGCTCTTTACCTGATTGCGTATCGTAAATGGTGGCACGGATGTTTTCAACTTTCCAGGTGTTCTCATCGATGACGGAGAATTTTTCGGCATGTAACCATAAGGTGGGTTTTCGTGCCTCACCGAAGGTCGGTCTTGGGTCATGGTGGTATAGGTCGACACCGGTTACATCCATACTTTCCAAAGATGTTTTTGCTGGATTTGTATTCTCAGTTGTCGGGGCAGAAGGTTTTTTTGAACAAGAACAGAGGAGTAAAAGACAAGATAATAAAATATGTAGCCATTTCATTATGCGTTGCCCCGTGTATTTTTTTCAAAGATAATTTTCAACCCTTTTAGAGTTAGCAGTGGGTCGACAATATCAATATTTTTAGAAATCTGTGCAATGGTAGGTGCTAAACCGCCTGTTGCCACTGCTTGTGCAGGTGCTTCCAATTCATCCCGTATCCGTTTGATAAGCCCATCAACAAGGTCTGCATAACCAAAGGTCAATCCAGCACGAATATTATTAACAGTATCCCTCCCAATAACAGAATGTGGAATTGAGATATCTACTCGTGGTAATTTGGCACAGTGCTCAAACAATGCATCAGCAGAAAGCTGAATACCTGGAACAATAACCCCACCTAACCATTCCGCTTTTGCAGTGACTACGTCGAAAGTTGTGGCTGTTCCAAAATCAACAATGACGAGAGGTCCACCATATTCTTCTACCGCAGCCACAGCATTCACTATTCTATCTGCACCCACCTCTTTTGGATTATCACATTGGAGGACAATGCCTGTGCGGATGCCAGGCTCAACCATTAGCGGTTCGAAACCGAATGCACGTTCACAAAGATGAATTAACGCTGGGTTAACATCTGGCACAACACTGGATATGCAACAGCCTCGTATCTGGGAAGGCTTAATATTGGTGGAATAGAATAGCATCGTGAGAAGAAGATGGAACTCGTCACCTGTTCGATAGTTTGAGGTTACAACCCGCCAATGTTGGATTAACTTTTCTTTTTGATAGATACCGATAACAATATTTGAGTTTCCAACATCAATCACTAAAAGCATATATTTCCCTTATGTGTATCTATCCTGTTTCTGTGTTTACACTTTTTCTATCAATAATGAAATATCCAATGCAGTAACGGAGTGTGTTATGGCTCCTACCGAAATAATATGCACGCCTGTCTCTGCAATGGGTCGTACCCGTTCTAACGTAATATTGCCACTGGCTTCCAACAATACAGGATAGCCTTTGGCTTCTTTTACAGCGGACTTTATTTCTTCTAAATTCATATTATCCAACAGGATAGCATCTGCCCCAGATTGAAGGGCTTCTTTAACCTGCTTTAATGTGTTCACCTCTACCTCAATCCGCTCTAAATGAGATACCCGCTCACGAATTTGCTTGATAGCTGTAGCAATATCGCCCGCAACTTCAAGATGATTCTCTTTAATAAGAATGCCATCAGAAAGATTAAAACGATGTCGATGTCCACCCCCATGTACTACCGCCTCAATTTCCATCGCCCGAAGAAGAGGCATCGTTTTGCGAGTATGACAAATCCGCACAGGCAAATCTTTCACTCGTTCCACAAATTTTGATGTAAGTGTGGCAATACCCGATAGATGTTTCAAAAAATTCAATGAGACACGTTCCGTTGTTAGGACTGGACGGGCATAACCCTCGAACGTAACGATGACCTGTCCTTTTTTAATATGACTACCATCAGGAAGGTCTTTCCAATTGGTTATGTCTGCTCCACTGATTTCATATAGCCGACGGAACACATCCAAACCACTTAAAATACCATCTGCTTTGGCAACTAATTTTACCTTACATCTCGCTTCTGGTGGAACAATAGCATCTGTTGTTTTGTCGCCAAGACCAATGTCTTCCTGCAATGTAAGGTAAAGGAGTTCATCTTTGTCAATTGGGCAATACATCGTTTTTTCCTAAATTTGTTTCTTCTATATTTCCAACTTGTTTCGGTAGAGAATCTACTTAAATGTTCAATCATATCATATTTATTATTAGATAATCGAATTATTAAATTGAATTGCTTCAAAACTTGAATAAAAAACCTAAAAAATGAGTTGAATAACAGTAAGAGAAGATAGACATTCCCATTTTAAAAGTTCTTCTCCGTCTAAACATTTTATAAAATAATTCGAAAAATTGATACTGGCGTTTTTATTTTGATAAGATAATAATCCCTAATAGAGTTGATAAGGGCGGTTAGCTCAGCTGGTCAGAGCATCTGCTTTACACGCAGGGGGTCGCAGGTTCGAGTCCTGCACCGCCCACCATCTTATGAGCAGTTCCCTTAATGAGTATGTCTTTTATATTTCAAGAAAAGATTAACATAATGGTTACCAAAGCTATTTGTCTTTTTTTAATAAAAATGGAGGAGGCAGTTTCTTTACTTTCTACTAAGGTTATGACATGCAAAAACTTTTAAAAGAAGAACTTGTTTTAATTGTCAGTACAGTCAAATGGATTACCTTAGCAATAATAGTAGGGATTATTGTTGGTGTATCAACCGCCATCTTCTTAAAAATATTGACATACTGCATAAACGTTACTAATTCCTATAATCACTATTATTTACTTCTCCCTGTAGCATTGGTTATCTGTGGTATTATTGTACGGTATTTAGCTCCAGATGCAGAAGGACATGGCACAGAAAAAGTAATTGAAGCCATTCATCGACGTTCGGGCAAAATCAAAGCAATCGTCGTTCCCATAAAACTCATCACAACCGTAATTACCATTGCTTCGGGTGGTTCTGGTGGCAAAGAAGGTCCCTGTGCACAAATCGGTGCTGGTTTATCCTCTCTATTTGCCGATATATTAAGGCTCCACGATAAAGACCGAAAAAAATTGGTGATATGTGGTATTAGTGCTGGTTTTGCATCCGTCTTTGGGACGCCTATTGCAGGTGCTATTTTTGGAATAGAGGTAGTATATATCGGTAGTCTACTATATGATATTCTTCTGCCTTCTTTTGTCTCAGGTTTGATTAGTTACCATGTTACTTCATCTCTCGGCATTACCTATTTTTATCATCCATTAAAATTCTCCTTTGCTTTCAACGAATATTTTCTAATTATGGTTATCCTGAGTGGTGTCTTTTTCGGTTTCTGTTCGCTTATATTTATTGAAACAATGAATGTAACCGAAAAAATACATAATAAATTGTCCCTACCCAAACCCATAAAGTCATTTATCGCTGGATGTGTCCTTGTTCTTTTAACATTCATTTTCTCAGATAAATATTTAGGTTTAGGTATTAATACCATTGTAAGTTCATTAGAAGGGAAACGAGTTGTCGAATATGCATTTCTGATGAAAATTATTTTTACATCCATTACCTTACACTTTGGAGGAAGTGGAGGTGTCGTTACACCAATATTCTTCATCGGTGCTACTGCTGGAACCCTCTTTGCAGAGGTATCTGGTCTCGATAGGGCTACCTTTGCATCCATTGGTTTTGTGGCTCTACTTGCAGGCTCAGCAAATGCACCTATTTCTTCCAGCATTTTAGCGGTAGAGATGTTCGGTCCCAATATTGCCGCATACTCCGCAATTGCTTGTATTATAAGTTTTGTAATCACTGGGCATAGAAGCATCTACCCTTCACAGGTACTGGCAATTCGCAAATCGGAATCCATCGATGTCGAGATAGGTGAAGAAATTGAAGACATCAAACCCTTAATCAAACCAAGAGAAAAAAGCATCCTCCAATTACTAATCAATATCTCCCAATGGATTAAAAAAAAGAAGAAATAATATTTTTAGGAACACCTGTTCTTTTATAATACTTTATCTATTGAATGAAACATTATTAAGGGCAATAACATCGTGGAATTTGTGGAACAAATTTTAGATTTACTGCCTCCACCAGGGACAAAAGTAGCGGTGGGAATGAGTGGTGGGGTGGACTCTTCAATGGCGGTTTGGCTATTGAAACAGCGGGGATGTGAAGTCATTGGTTTGACCATGTCTCTATGGGATAATCGCTTCCCATTGCAAGATACTGGCGTAAAAGGATGTTTCGGTCCTGGTGAAGAGCAGGAAATTGCAATGGCACAATCCGTCGCAGAACGGTTGGAAATTCCCTTTCATGTTATCCGACTCGCAGATGAATATAATAAAGCGGTATTGGAGTATTTCCGTCAGGAATATCTCTCGGGTCGCACACCCAATCCGTGCGTTCGTTGTAATCGCACCATAAAATTCGGTTTTCTTATAGAACGAGCACAAAAAGCGGGTATTCCCTTCGATTATTTCGCAACAGGACATTATGCCCGTGTTCATTTTGACCCTGTGCAAAATCGGTATTTATTACTTCGCGGTATAGACCGTGAAAAAGACCAGAGTTATTTCCTCGCCATGTTACAACAGGAGCAATTGAAAAAGATTGTATTCCCATTAGGAAACTTTACAAAAACGCACATTCGTGAATTGGCACGCAATACAGGTTTCCCAGAACTGGCAGACCAAAGCGAAAGTCAGGATTTCTTAGAGAGCAATAAATACGATGTGCTATTCCGAGAAGACGAAGTGAAAGAAGGAGATATAGTGGATGAGCAGGGACATATTTTAGGGAAACATCACGGAATTATCCATTACACCATTGGGCAACGCAAAGGTTTAGGCATAGGCGGAGCGGGTGACCCCTATTATGTAATCGGGTTAGACCCCATAAATAACCGTGTTATTGTTGGGCGTAAAACAGCCCTCCTGAAACAAACTATGAAAGTTATTGATTGCAATTGGGTCTCTATTCCTGATGCACCCGAAACACCTATGAAAATTCAATGTAAAATACGATTACGCCATGAGCCCGCATCCGCACAATTAGAAAAAGTTGACGACTATGGGAAAATTGTCCGTGTTATTTTCGATGAACCCCAATCCGCAATTACCCCCGGACAAACCGCTGTCTTTTACAATAATGATATCGTCATAGGTGCAGGCACCATTGATTCGACCGAAATATAAACAAACACACGAGTTCGTTCATACAACCGCCACTTTATTGGGATGAACCTCGACTATCCTGTATCGTTGCTTACATGTATTTACCCTACAAGACGTTTTGTGTTTTTGAGAAAGATAAAAATAGTGAGAAATTATAATTATTTGTCATGAATTAGTGAACTATTTTTTGTGTATCGGTATTTTAAAAAAGAGGGGATGTTTGTCCCTATTATATTTGGATTGGGATATAAGTTATCGATATAGTTAAAATATAATGTGAATAAATGTTAGTTAGGAATAAAACATAACGTGTCAAGTCTCTCAGGTGACATACCTTCACATATTGGCGTGTATCGTATAGATGAGCGAATTGCAGAAGGTGGTTTTGGTGTTGTTTACCGCGGTTTTGACCCGCGACTGAAACGTGAAGTCGCCATAAAGGTGCTCCATCCTCAGCATTCCTCAGAGCCGAGTCGTGTTTCTCGGTTCCTACGCGAGGCACAAAGTGCTGCACGACTGAACTATCCTGGGATAGTGCAGATTTACGATATTGTTGAGGAAAATCAGCGGTTGGCGTTAGTGATGGAGTATGTCAATGGGAAGAATTTAGACCGCTATTTGCGTGAACATCCCAATTTATCCCTTGTAGAACGCATTGGTATTGGCGTGCAGATAGCAGAGGCATTATACTTAGCACATCAAGCAGGGATTGTTCATCGAGATGTGAAACCAGCGAATATCCTTGTAGATGAAAATGGAATTGTTAAATTAACGGATTTCAATCTTGCTCGACTTAGAGATACCTCATTAACCCCACTAACAGGTGAGCATAATGTATTAGGGACGCCAGCATATATGTCGCCTGAACAGTGCTTGGGTAAAGAGGCAACTCCGCAATCGGATTTATACTCATTAGGTGTTGTTCTCTATTTCATATTTACAGGGAGCCTACCTTTTGAAGCGGATAATTACCTTGCTTTGATGCGACAGCATACAGACACACCTCCGACGCCAGTGCGATTAATAAACCCAGACCTACCAGTAGCACTGGAAAAACTTATATCGCAATGCCTTACCAAAAATCCAGAAGGCAGACCTGCCACAGGCAAAGAAGTTGCGGAACGTCTTCGTGAAATAGAAAAAGAAATTATAAAACATGAGTCAGGGGAAACACCGTTAGCCCAACAGACGATGGTCTTGAAGGAAGAAGGTGTCCCAGGTCCTGAGCATACTACGCCGTTGCGTGAGATACAGCCTAATTATCCATTAACCCCGCCATCAGATAGCCAGCGACTTCAGAAAGTAGAGAATACGTATGCCCAACCTGTTGATGGTTCTGGAGCAGTGGGTGATACGGTCAGAACACCACCTATGTATGCCACACCTGCTGGACAAGGGACTCCTATGACAGGTTTTCAACCTACACCATCACCAACTTCTGGAATGAATGCACAAATACAAACCCCAACACCGACATCTGCCCCGCCCACAGGACCCGCATACACGATGACTCCTGTTCCACCGTCAGGGTCGCAATACCCTATGAACACACCTTATTCGCCAATCCCTGGAACAATGACACCTATTGAAGTAGCAACGTCCCAGGGTTCTCCTTCAGGGTTAAAAAATAACGTTCTTGTGTTGATACTTCTGCTTATCTCACTCGTGTCCTTAATGCTGAGCGGGTTTATGGTTTATACATATTACCATGGGGGATTAAATAGAGAATCACAGGAGGCAAAAACAACTTCAACAGCATTAACGGATAAAGAGAAACCTGAATATGACTACTCAAAAGTATTGTCCGATTATTTAAAAAATAGCGATGATGATAATTATCATTTTGAGGTGTATGGTGAGAAACAAGGCGAAGGCTATAAGGCATATTTTTTGGACCTTACCTCTCAGAGCTGGCATCCTGAGAAAACGGTACCTCCATTGTGGCGCCACTGGTTAACCGTAATTGTCCCTAAACAGCGGGTAAAAGATATTGGGATGATGGTTCTCACAGAAGGTTTTTCAACCAGCGAAGTCCCAATGAGTGATGTGCCACCCTATTTCATTTCCCTTGCGGTATCTACGAAATCCGTTGTTGCGATATTAGAAGGTTTTCCCCGCGACAATGTCGGATTTTATGAAACACCAACCAAGGTCACCAATCTTACACCCGTTGAATTTATAAACCGCAGTCTTCAGCAATACTTCGAAACGCACGACCCAGGTTGGATTGTATTTTGTCCAATAGTCAAGTCCATTGTAAAAGCGATGGATGCCATTCAGGACTTCTTCTTGAAAAACTTACGTTCAGAAATTCCAGTGAAGGAATTTGTTCTCTGTGGAGATGCTCCGTTCTTTGTTCCATGGCTGGTTCCTGCGGTTGACAAGCGAGTAATTGGTGTCGCTGGAATTAATAATTTTTCATTCAACATAGAACAGCAGGTAAAACGGTTCCTTCTTGACGAGATGACCCTTCCAGCCCTATTTGCAGAGATGGATGATGCGGGGATACTTGCCTTATTTGAGGCGGGAGATGGAGAACATCTTCTTCAGGTTATCGACCCTTATTATTACCGCTCCTCTTTGAACATACCCAAACTAATCATTTCATTGGGTACCGAGGCATCCAATCATCTCGGTACGTGGTCAGAACAAATGATTTCCGATATTCCCGAACCTACCTGTTGGGTCGTTTATCCCCACGTGCAAATGTCGCGGGAATATGCATTCCTACCGCAACAAGTACGCCCAAGTTACGCCTTAACTTCCTCTGTCCGCCTGTATGATTTCAAAGATACCATTCAGGTGTTCTACCAGCGGATTTTAGGACAACGCAGTATGCCCGTTTTCCGCTGGCATATCGGAACTAATGGCGAGTGCACTGTTAAAGTAGGTGAAGAAGCGGTGGAGTGTCGATTGTGGTTTTGTAGCAAAGATAAAAGAGGTGATATTTTCGATTCATCGAACAAAGACTGGAAATGCAAATTACTCACCGAATCTGCGGAAGGTACCTATAGAACAAATATCTCCCTCGTGTCTCATCAATATAACGCACTCTTTTTTGAAGTTATTTTCCCAAGCCTTATTGGGGTGCAATTCCCACTGACCTCAAATATTCACGTTATTCCACCCAGTATCATTCGGGATACTGTAGATACCCCCTCCGATACAGAGACAGTAACACCACAATAACGAAATTAATACCGAACCAATGTCGCCTCTACCTTGTCGCGAATGGCTTTTCCTTCCAAAGCCTCAATGAGAGCAAGAGCAAAATCCATCGCAACCCCTGGACCTCTCCCTGTAATAATATTACCGCATACCACCACCGCATCATCACAAATCTCAATTTTAGGGAAGTCCTTTTTCTTTAAAAATCCAGGATACGCAGTTGCTCTCTTCCCATCCAACAGTCCATTTTGGGCAAGTATATGTGGAGCGGCACAAATAGCCGATACATACTTCCCAGAATTCGCCATATTTTTTATAAGTTGAATCACCCGTGCATTATTTGCAAGATTATCTGCTCCAGGCAAACCTCCAGGCAAAACTACCATATCAAACTCTTCCGTTAATACCTCATCTAAAAGTTTCTGGGCTACAAGTAATGCACCATGACTCGCATGTATTATCTTTTCCTTATCCAAACAGGCGGTTGTTACTTCAACGCCAGCACGATTTAATAAATCAATTACAGTTACCGCTTCGACTTCTTCGCAACCTTGGGCTAACAAAACAAGAACCTTAGACATACCGACAACCTCCTTTGCTTTGTTTAATTAATTATTTTACCTCTAATTTAATGGTTAATTCTAAATTTTGTCCGACTCGTCTGACT
>DAOSBX010000031.1:24593-40252 GCA_035361075.1 Candidatus Hydrogenedens sp.
CAACACAAAATTTAAATATAATACATTCTTGTTTTCAAAAAAGATACCGAACATTAGAACGTTAGAAAGGAAACCTCATGAAAATGTTGCTATTCTCAACAATCCTATTTATCAGCATCTGTTTTTATATATCTCACTCTGCAACAGCAGAGGCTATCCCACGTCCCGAACACCCACGTCCAGATATGATGCGTGAGCAGTGGGTTAACCTGAATGGTATCTGGGAATTTGCAGAAACGGACGACAATAACGCCTCATTTTTAGAGGCAAATGCTGTATTTCCAGACCGCATTCAGGTTCCATTTTGCCGAGAAAGTGAATTATCTGGGCTTAATCGCAAACAGTTTGTTCGCAATGTATGGTATCGTCGAACCATATCCGTCCCTTTTGAAAATTGGAAAGAACATCGTGTCTTATTTCATATTGGTGCCTGTGATTGGCATACACGAATCTGGTGGAATGGGAATTTATGTGGAGAGCACTTTGGCGGTAGTGCCCCTATTACCTGCGATGTAACACCATTTATAAAAGAAGGGGAGAACGTTATTATTGTTCATGCCTTTGATGATGTTCGCACTGGTCTTCAAGCGGGTGGCAAACAATCACCCAAGCCAGAAAGTTTTGGGTGTGTCTATACTCGGACGACAGGTATCTGGCAAACAGTATGGTTAGAATTAGTTGGTACGTCCTATATCGAACGATTCAAAGTATACCCAGATATGGATAAGGGTCAAATAACCCTTCATGCTCTCTGTCGGGGCGATTTGCCAGAAGGCTTGTCATTAACAGCGGAAGCGTTTTTCAATGGTGCAAATGTGGGCAATGCGACAGTAAAATTAAATGGCGACACAGCCCAATTAGTATTACCTCTCCAAGTGGTTAACGTATGGGAGCCAGGCAAACCTGAACTATACGACCTAAAACTAACCTTAAAAAAAGGTAATGTGGTAGTTGACAGATTAAACTCCTACTTTGGGTTGCGGAAATTGACATTAGAAGGACGTAAATTTCTTATTAATGGCAAACCTGTCTTTCATCGTACCGTCCTCGACCAGGGCTTTTACCCCGATGGGATTTGGACTGCACCGACAGACGAAGAACTTCGTGCCGACATAGAACGTTCTATGCAAGCAGGTTTTAATGGGGCACGTCTTCATCAGAAAGTATTTGAACCACGTTTCTTATACTGGGCAGATAAATTAGGGTATATTGTTTGGGGTGAGTTTCCAGACTGGCAATTCGACCATAAGAATACTGCAGGACAGTTACATTATATTAACGAGTGGCGTGAAATAGTCGAACGCGATTTTAACCATCCCGCAATTATTGGCTGGTGCCCGTTTAATGAGACACCAAAAGAAGCAGTGCCTTTGCAGGGAGTTATTCTTGAATTAACCCGTGCCATTGACTCAACCCGACCTGTGCTGGAAGCCAGTGGATGGACTCACGGCTACCCTAAGCCAATGCTTATCGATGCCCATGATTATGAGCAAGACCCCGTAAAATTCAAAGCCAAATGGGATACAATTGCGGACAATCCTAAGAAGCCCGATTGCTCCTATGCAGAAACACGTCCTGTCCCATTTTTCATTAGTGAATATGGTGGAATTGGCTGGAATGTGGAACAAGGTGGTTGGGGATATGGCAACAATCCGAAGACATTAGAGGAATTTTACCAGAGATTGGACGGGCTCACAAAGGCAATTCTGGATAACCCCTACATGTTCGGCTTCTGCTATACGCAGTTATATAACATTGAGCAAGAACAAAATGGAATTTATACATACGACCGTAAACCGAAATTTGACCTTGACCGTATCCGTGCCATTTTTTCTGCAGAATCCGCCTACGAAAAATCTAATAAGTAAAAGAGGTTTAACCCCGACCTGTCCGACCCGTCCGACTGGTCTGACAAAACTCCTTTTATATCCAGTCAATAGAAGCCTTTATCAACTTTCCTGCTCCAGAAGCAACCATATCAAAAGCCAAACTCGTCTGTTCAGGCGGGAAATGGTGTGTTAATATCGGTTCAATCTTAATTTTCCCCTGTCGTATTAGTTCGATGGTACTCGGAAAGTTATACCTAAACCGCCGACACCATTGTAATTTCAGTTCACGACGTCGTGCAATACTAACAGGGATAGGGTCGTAATCCTTCCCAGAAATTCCCACCAATACACATCTTCCAGCAGGTTTAGCACCATGGCAAGCAATAACAATCCCTTCTGAACTGTTTGTGCAATCAAACGTTACATCAAACCCATGATGCTCTGTGATTTTATTGCACCAATCTATACTTTCTTGGGTCGGTTCACTGGAAATCGGAGTAAGACTTTTATGGGCACCTAATTGTATCGCAATGGCACTACGGTAAAGATTTAAATCTATTCCTGCTACCAGAGAAGCACCACTTAACAGCAATAACTGTACAGTTAATAGTCCTATGGAGCCGAGACCTACTACCAGTGCTGTTTCGCCAGGATGAAAGCAAGCCAATTCTACCGCATGCAAGGCAACTGCTGTTGGCTCTACCATTGCGGAAATAGGAGCGGACATCGTATCAGGAACCGAGAAACACATCCGTGCTGGTACCGAAATAAATTCGGATAGAGCACCATCACAACCAGGTCCCCCTAAAAATTTCATAAATGGACAAACATTATAATGCCCCTTATTACAAAACTCACATTCCCCGCAAGGTATCCCTGGCTCCACTGCTACCCGTTTACCGACCAGATGTTCAAATTGCGAACCTTTAACTTCAATAACGTTACCAGCGAATTCATGCCCTAACACCAATGGTGGCGAGATATGCTGGTCTCCAATTTTACCTTCTACGTAGTAATGAATATCCGAGCCACATATTCCGACAGATTCCACCTGAACTAATGCCTCACCATCTTTTGGGATAGGTTTTGGCTTCTCAATAATTTGTATATTTTTGGGTCCGAGCCAGCAAGCACACTTCATTTGCTTCCCTTTGCGTTTTATTACATATTCATTTGTAACGAAGATTTAAGATATAGTTCGTTTTATCGAATGACATTCAATACAATTTCAGCACGTTCCGCAATATTAACAATGTGGTCGCTAATACGTTCTAAATGTCCTAAAACATCCAAGAACACAACCCCAGCCTTTACAGAACATTCACCTGTATCCAAACGATGAACATGGTTCTCGGTGAAATGGTGAACAAGTTCCTGAACTTTTCCACCTATAAAAATAGATTTTTGTGCAGAGTCAATGTCATGCTTTTCAAATGTTTGAAATAGAAATTCCATCTGTTCATTTAATGTGTGCTGAAGTTCACGAATTTCGTTCAAAGCAGATGATGTTAAAGTCAGTTCATTCTGTTTCAAGATGTGGTAAAGTTCAATAAAGGCTTCCGCATGGTCACCCAATCGTTCCGCATCGTTAACAGCATGGATTAAAGCAGGGATTAATTTCGATTGAGACGGTTCTAATTCTTTTCGAGATAGTTCTACAAGATATTCCGTTATATCATGTTGGAGACGGTCAATTAATATTTCGCGTTCCTGAATACGTTGGATTAACGGTTCTTTCCCTGTGCAGAACAGTTCACATGCATCATTGATGGAGTTTTGTCCTTTGCGAATCATATATGTGACTTCTTTTACCGCTTGTTCAAGAGCAAATAGTGGTGAATTTAAAAGTTTCGGTTCGAGATATTCAAGCACTGTTTCTCGATCCTCTCGAGTGGTTGGGATAATCAACATGCAAAGTTTTGCATGTAAATTGACAAAAGGCAGGAATAGGAATGCATTGATAATGTTGAACAAACTATGTGCATTCGCAGCATGTCGTACAATATTTTCTGGATGTTGAGAAAACACATTTCCTGGAGTTACCCAATCTACAATTCCTAAAAATAACGGCTGATGGTTCCAGAGTGGGACAAAGAATAAGCCAAACATAATTAATGTCCCGATTACATTAAAGAAGGTATGAGCCAACGCTGTACGCTTCGCATTACGGTTCGCATTCAATGCTGCAAGGTTCGCCGTGATAGTCGTTCCGATGTTATCCCCGAGAATAAGCGGAACCGCTGTATAAAAATTAATGAGCCCCTGAGCACAAAGTGCTTGCACAAGACCTACCGTAGCACTACTGGACTGAATAATACAGGTTGCTATGGTTCCAATGAGAATACACATAAGCGTTGGCACTAATGGCATGACCCCTTGGGCATCAGGGGAACAATCGAACTTATGAAACCACTGTATAAACTCGGTACTGTAACGTAACGGTTTTAGCACATCGGACATGATGGTCAAGCCAAGAAATAATAAACCAAACCCGAGAATGGCTTGTCCGAAGGCCTTTACCTTTGCATTTTTAGGAATCCACATCATGATGAATCCGATTGCAATTGCAGGTAAGGATAACGTCTCTAACCGAAAAGCAATCAATTGTGCCGTGACAGTCGTACCGATGTTTGCACCATAAATTACACCGATAGCCTGCTTCGATGAAAGCATCCCCGCATTGACAAAACCGACAGTCATTACTGTAGTTGCAGAAGAGGATTGAACAAGAGCAGTGGTAATAGTCCCTGCTAACAATGCAGTCACACGATTTTGTGTCATAAATTGAAGGATGGCTTTCAATTTGCGGTCTGCAGCTAATTGAATGCCTGACGACATCAAGGTCATCCCATAAATGAATACCGCAAGTCCACCCAGTAACGTTACTAATAGCCCCCATTTATTCATCCCCATCACTTTGAACTCCAAAGACCTTGTATCAAATCGGTCTCTGGGGGTTATATCGGGTCGTGTATCACGAATTTCAATGGAGGCATAATTTATTCCTGTCTCGTTCCCTAATTTCCAAGAGGTAACTGCCTTACCTTCATCGTCAGTAAGTATATGTGTATTTTTAACCGAGGCACCTTTGGAAGAACCCTCAACACGGAAAAAGACTTCCACTCCTTTTGCAGGTGAACCATCACTATTGACCAATCGAACACCAAAAGAATCAATGGTACCCCCTGCTACCGATTCCTTTGAAGATAAAATTTTTTCTACACCACCAATAGCACGTAATCGGGCAGGTTTAACATTCGGGAAATCTGGTAACGATGCCTCTACCCAAATGTCTCCACACCAATTCCCTAATTTTAATAACGCAGAGGCGGAACCCCCTGCATCCGTTATAACCTCTGCTTTAGGTTGGTTCGTTTTGGTAAATACAGCACCCGTATCCTCGTTAAGAACTCTGAATAAGACTCGAACACCACCAATGCCCTTTCTGCCTCCTTCACCACCAAGTAGACCTTTCTGAATTGCACTCTCTACCGTAACACGAAACGGCTGAGGCAACGTCTCACCATGCATACATACCTGATTATCACCACTTGCATATTCATCTGGCACAACCCTTTCAGGTGATAGACTCCCCGAATCACAACCTGTAAATACAAAAATAAGAAGTGTAAAAAGGAGAATAGCCATAGAAAATACACGAAGAGAGAAAATATGAAACATGGATTTCCTCTGCATAAAAATCCGTTTTAATGGCAAACCCCAGACCTCTTTATTCGAAGCCCAAAAACAATTTTGGTATTTGTCTAAAATCATAAATTTTTTTTACTCCCCACGTTTATTATACAGAAAAGCAATCTACTTAGTCAATCTCAAATGTTTTGTCCGACGTGCCTGACGTGTCCAACTCGTCTGACGTATCTACCCCCCAATAACCTATTCTCTATCAATAAGTTAAACCCTGTTCAGGGCAAAATACTCACTCTTATTTATAGAGCAATTTTACAAAGGAAAAGGAATAGTTATGGGCATATATCCAGAAAAAGCATTAACATGGTTATATCGTTTATTATCCCTGAAAGGCTCAAATAGCCCTTCTAATACAAAGGCAAAACCTGCAAATGCAATTCGCCACTCCCTGATATTTGATACCCCTAATCCTTTGTCATATAACTTCGTCCCGCTACCAGACCATATCCCCTTTTTTATGCTCGAAGTTTACAGATACTTGCGTGATTCCATTCCCGACCTGTCCGATGCAGTCTGGACATGGAAACGACTTTGTAATAATGGCTTCGACCTACAGTGGGGAAACGAAGTAACAGAGGCGAAACTTGCTCAGGCAAAACGGATAATTGAACAGTTAAACCAGCGAATAAATAGTGGTGATGGTGGTCTTACAAATTTGCTGGATATTATATATACCTCACTATTTACCTATGGGGCATCCGCCCTTGAAATTGTTTTTTCACCTTCCAGCAATTACATTCAGGATATAGTCCCGATTGATGTCTGGACTATCCGCTTCCGTTGGGAAGACCATTCATGGCAGGCATACCAGATTTATGGGAATGAAACAATCCATTTGCCATCAGAACGATTCGTATATATAGCCTTAGACCGTGATGGAACAAACCCTTACGGTCGTTCCTTATTTCGTGCTTTGCCCTTTGTAATCAAGGTTCAACAGAGACTTATGGAGGATATGGCACGTGCAATGCATAACGCAGGCTGGGCACGACTCCATGTGCAGTATAAACCCGAAGCAAAACTACCAGAAGAAAGTGAAGAGGAATATCAGAACCGAATGGAGGCAAACTTGGCTGAGATTCGGGAACAAATGAGCAATTTAGGCGTTGACCAAAATGTCGTTACCTATGATAATGTAGGAATTTCTGTGGTTCAAGGGGCACAACGCTATCCTGCCTATTACGATACACAGCGAGCCATTGAAGAACAAATCATCACAGGCACACACATGATGCCCATCTTGTTAGGTCGGAATTATGGAACGACAGAGACCTATGGGACGGTGCAATATGAGATTATCAATCGTCAGGTAGAGACTATCAATCGCTCCATCGCTCGAATATTAGAGCGGATTTATCGTTTAGAGTTGGCACTTGCAGGTGTTCAGGTAGAATTGACGGTTCAGCCACGTTCCAATTGCACTTCAGATGCCCAAAAACAATCACTGGTCGAAACAAGACGGGTGAATGAGTTATTGCAATTGTTGCAGGCTGGAATCATTAGTATTGAAGAAGTCCGTAATCAACTTCGTCACATGAACATTTTATCTTCATAAACAACAGAACATCATAAAGGAGGTTTAACAATGAGTATTTTGGACACACTTTGTTTCGCAGAACGCTGGGGTGAAGTTATATCACCCGCACGTACTCAATTATCAGCAGAAACGGAGACAGATGAAAATAAAGAAGTCAATCGCTACACCTTGCGAGAACTAAAACCAGAGGAATATGTCGTTTTTACCCTTGATTTATGCCACAATCAAATTGACCGTCATTTCAGTTGCTTTCCAGAAGAGGAATTGAACACCATCAATCGTCTTGTGCCAGGTAGACCTTTAATGGAGCGTCATGATTTAAGAGGCTCTTTACCTCGGGGCACCTTCTTCCGTTCAACATTATCTCGCAATGGAGATTATGTTTCAGTTCGTCCTAAAGTATATGTGCTATTGTTAGACGAAAATCGGCACTTTATTGCAAATATCGAGGGTGGTATCTATCGGGAGACATCAATTGGCTTTTCATTTACCTTCCCTGAATGTTCTATCTGCGGTAAGGATATCCGTCAATGTATTCATGTGCCTGGCACAAAATATGATGGTAATTTGTGTTTCTATCACATTCGCGGGGTTCAGGATGTATTAGAAGGCTCGGTTGTTGCCTGTGGTTCTCAAGGAACATCCTTCATAACAGAAGCACGCTCCCAATTTGCAGAGCGGATGGCTGAAAAATCACAGAACATATTGGGTCTAAATTACTTTAATGAATATAAAAATAGAAACCATAAATATTGGAGTTATGAATAAATCATTGGGTCATCAAAACAGAAAAGGAGGTCTCAAAATGCCACCAAAAATATCATTAACCAATAAGAAAAAATCACCACAAGGATTTGAACTTATGAACCGCCTTTGTGAGGATATTTCCGAACTACGAGAACGAGTTTCACGTCTTGAACAGTCCCTTCTACGCGGATTGTGGCTACTTGTGGCTAATTTGTTAGGAGTAATCTTCTCCCTTGTTCAGCAAAACATGTTTAACAATTACTAACGAAAGGAGGTGAAAATGCTAAGTCGGTTCCGAAAATATGAAGAATCCATCCCTATTGACTGTGCCTTACACTCCGAAGGGCGGTTTGTAGTACAGCGACATAAGGATAAGCAGGGACATCATCTCGATGTCCGCCTTGAACAAGACCACTATCTATTAGGTTGGAGAATAGAAGCACATGAACTCCTACCAAAACTATGGGGTCAAGAAAAACTCCCCCACGACCCTATTTGGTTAGAGACGGATAAGGAGACAGAGTGTCTGCTTGCAGGACGGTATCGTTGGTTCAAGCAAAGCGATACATGTGGTTATCTGGAATTAACTTCAGAAACAGGTCAGCAAATGGTGTATCAGGTCGAACGTTGGGCAGGCTTCCCTGCACGATTTCAGCAGGCTCTATGGCAACGGATGCAGACATGGCAAATTGCACCAGCGGATGTGCCATCCTTGATAGAAGATGGTATTCACGCTCGGAAGTATGCCATCCGTAAACTTTGTGGATTAGGACAATTTTTAGATGGCGACGCATTCTGCTCGGAACACTGGGAGAAGGCTCTGGCTCGATGCTCTTTGGAAGAGATCTATTCATATCTGCAAAAATGGGAGGCTCGTTTTTCCAGATATGCACCGTCGGAACGGATATCTCGACCAGAGAAGATAGATGAGTCTTGGGTAAAATCGGGAGATAACAAGTTATCTCAGGAAATACTAAACCTTGTGTTGACACAACAACAAAAAGAAACAACTAACATATAACAAAAAGGAGGTTCTAATATGGTCTTCGGTGATATTGGTGGAACATACACAGAATTAATCATTACCTGCTCCACACCATCAACAGGAACAGTAAGCATCCATCGTGGAGATGCCTTGAAACTTACAGGTGATTATGAGGTGAGTAATGCCTTCGCAGGAGAGGATGTTATCTTCGGGCAAGCCATGAGTGATTGCGATACAAATGAAAGTGCCATTCCTGTAAAGGTTCGAGGCGTGTGTATCTTTGATTATCAGGGGACACCGCCTACGGTAGATGGATTAAAAGGCATCGTGGGGGCATCTGTGCCAGGCAAAGTTAAAGCACCCGCTACGGGTAATGGTTTTGGCAGAGTTATTAAAGTAGAACCAGCCACGAGTCGTGTTCATGTCTTACTCTAACAAGAAAAGGAGGATATTTGTATGATAAAAGAAAACACCAAACTAATGGAACAGATGCAGTTTTTATCCCAACCGAAAGAAAAACTGATTTCAACGAAAGGTAAAGAACTATACGAGACCTTAAACACGTTGGGCTTGTCTTATTCTCAATATTTCCGTGCGTTGGGAACGAATATTGAGGAGTATTGTGCAAGAGAATTTGGAATAGACCTGCATCAAATTACGGTTGAACGTTTCTTCCAGACGGACCCAAATACGAAATGGTTATTTCCAGATTTGGTTCGTGAGTCAGTAGTTGCTGGAATGCAAAGCAAACCTATTTATCCACAATTAATCATCCGTGATGAGCATATTGGCAGTGCAGTTTATGATGTGCCGTATGTGGAAGAATCAGAGGAAGAGGAAGAACTTCGTCTGGTTAGTGAAGGTTCCGCTATTCCAGAATCGGAAATTACGTATGGAGACCGTGTGATTCGGCTGGAGAAATTAGGACGGGGTGTCATTGCTTCGTATGAAGTTATTCGCAGAATGTCGGTAGATATGTTGCGGGTTCATTTGCGAAGAATGGGAGAGTGTTTAGGTCGGAATTTAGATAAACGGCTTGCTCTAATATTGGTCTATGGGGATGCTTCTGGCAGTGGAACCGCCCCAGAAATACTTAACTCAAGCACAGCTGGAACATGGAGTTATACAGACCTTGTCCGTGCATTTTTACACCTGACCACTAAAAATTTCTTTACTCCTACACATCTGGTCGCCGATGCAAATACGATGGAGGCATTACTGTCGTTGCCAGAACTAACCGATTCAGGTCTGTTTGATTTTGCACGGAGTGGAAATTTGCCAACGCCATTAGGTGTAAAACTTGTGCCGATGGCTGACCACCCAGCAAACTGCTTTACATTGCTCGATTCACGTTATGCTGTGCAGAAGTTGACCGAGCAGGACTTATTAGTCGAAAGTGACCGATTAATTAACCAGCAATGGGATCGCAGTTATCTAACTGTAGTAACTGATTTTGCGGTTATCTACCAAAAAGCACGAGTTGTTGTTCGGAACGATTGGAGTTAACCCTTTTCCATTGACCAGATTACATATCTATGAGGGGTGTGCTTATACCTGCCACCCCTCATAGATGGCAAGAAAAACAAGATAAAAGGAAGGAAATTTATGTCTGGACGGAATAATCTTCAACTTGCTATCAAAATAGGTGATACATATCAAATAACACACTTCAATCTAAAAGAATTTGAAAATCCAAATGGGTGGGCTATGGTGCATGAGTCGGTAATAATATCACTTACCAAAGTCCGTAAAGCTTTGATGGAAAAAATAGGCGAAGAGGTTGAGATTATTATTACTGGCTCAACACGAACACCACAGGATCTAAAAAGATTGGCTGAACGGCTTGGCTGGCTGGAGGAGGGAGGCTCTGTCGCAAGAAATTCAAGGCATCTCGACCGCTTTGGAGGGATTGCAGTAGACTTTTACGCACGGCAGAAACGGGATAAAAAACGAATCGCGACAAATATTGTCAAAGAAGTCTCACAACAATATTTTGATTTTGTAAAGGCTGATTATCCAGATGGGCATATCCACGCAGATAATCGGAATCAAAGTAATACAACATTATGAGCCACTAAATTAAAAAGGAGGAAAAAAATATGATTACAACAACAATTCCTGTTTTAGACCAGTTCTTATTTTATTTACTAATGATGGTCTTTGGTAGCCTTTGGACAATAATGCGTGCTTATGAGTTATACCAACAACTCCGCAACTCAAAATATCGACTGGTGCTCAGTATTATTGAAAGTGCTGTCCAAAAAACATACGACACCTATACTCGTGAAATCAAAAAAAGTCGTGAAGATGGAAAATTAACACCTGAAGAACGACAAAAAGCGTTTCAACTTGCTATGGAAACCGCCATTGATTTGGCTAAAAACCAGAATTTAGACATCTTCAACATTGTACGGCGAGAATTTATGCCTTATCTCATTCAACGCTCGTTGCAAAAACTAAAACTACAAAAGGCACAAAACAAATGACTACAACCCGTCCGACTTGTCTGACCTGTCTAATGTGTCTGCCTTCATCTGTTTGAAAGCATCGATTTAATTGTGATACAATTCTAATAGTGCATCAAAGACAGCCGGTGGTTCGCAAGAACCTTAATATTGCCAGCCGAGAGGCACGAAACACAAAATAATTAGTCAATTATGGAAATTTGTGTCCGTGTTGCCTTGAGGTGGCACGGATGTTTTTTTTAATAACTGAATAATAACGTTTAAGTGTAATGAGTGTTATGAGAGGAGGTGAAAAGCCTTGCCTACAAAGGAAAAAATTGAATCCGTTAACGAGATACGAGAGCGACTCGAATCGAATAAGATAGCAATTATGACCCAATATATGGGTATAAATGTGGCACAGGTTACGGAACTACGTAAAAAACTGCGGGATGCGGGTATTCAATACAAAGTGTATAAAAATAATCTCGCCCGAATAGCCTTACGCGAAATTGGAGCAGAATCTGCTGCTGATTTTATGAATGGTCCGACCGCATGGGCTTTTTGTAATGACCCAGTTGCACCTGCAAAAATTTTGAAAGAATTTTCTAAAGAAGTACCTTTTGTTCAAATCGTCGGTGGTGTTATGGAAGGTAAGGTGCTCACGAAGGAGCAGGTTATCAGTCTTGCGACTCTACCGCCGAGAGAGGTATTGCTGGCTCAAGCCGTCGGAACAATTTCAGCACCGCTACGTAATCTTGTCACAGTCCTGAATGCGATACCAACAAGTCTGGTTAATGTAATTAATCAAATTAAAAAGAAGAAAGAAGAAGCCCAAACGGCTGCTTAATTTCATATTGATAACAAACCAAATAAAAACAATATAACAAATAAGGAGATAATCCGATGTCAGACAAATTACAACCAATTATTGATGCAATTGCAGAACTGAATGTTCTGGAACTCAGCGAACTGGTCAAGGCGCTGGAAGAAAAGTTCGGTGTCACCGCTGCAGCGCCGATGGCAATGGCTATGCCAATGATGATGCCCGGTGCCGGTGCATCTGCTGGCGGTGAAGCCAAAGAAGAGGGACCCTCTGTATATAACGTCATTCTTAAAGAGCAGGGTTCCCAAAAGATTAACCTCATCAAGAAGGTTAAAGATTTATTAGGTCTTGGGTTGAAAGAAGCCAAAGATTTAGTCGACTCCGTACCTAAGGCAATTAAAGAGAACGTTAGCGAAGAAGAAGCCAAGAAGATTAAGGAAGAATTGGAAAGCGTCGGAGCGGTTGTTGAACTTCAAGGTGTATAATTAACACCGAAAATTTTAGACCATTCATATTACAGCACTGGGATATTCTCCCAGTGCTGATTTTTATTTGTGCTCTCAAAATAAATACGACATAATTTAATTTCGATTTTCAACCTTTGTTATATAGACATGTTCAAAAGTGCGTTTAACAAACATATTGGCATATAATTACCAAAAAATGAATTTGTTTAATCTTTTCCGTCGGATGTTTTTGTTATGGAACGAAATAAAGAGAATAATTATGTCAGAGATATAATTCTTATTGGATTATGGGCACTGGTACTGTTTGGTGCTAATATCTGGGGGTATGATTTATGGTCACCAGATGAGCCACGGTACGCAGAAGTGGCACGAGAAATGCAAGTTATGAATAATTATCTGGTTCCACATGTAAATGGGAGACCGTATCTTGAAAAACCACCTTTGTTGATGTGGCTAATGATAGTATGTTCGTATCCGTTTGGAGGGGAGGTAAGCGAGATACCAGCAAGGTTGCCTTCTGTTCTAAGTGGAGTTGTAGCGACTATTCTGACTTACCTGCTGGCACGAAGATTAGCACATAGAAAAATAGCTATGCTTTCCGCATTGATATTTATGACCATGCAGAGAGTCTGGTGGCAGGCTCGGTTCGGTCAGATTGATATGCTACTTACCGCATTACTGCTATTTGCCCTTTATGCTTTTCATTCATGGTATTACTCGGAAAGGCGAGATTGGAAATGGTTAATTATTATGTACCTTTGCCTCGGCGGTGCCTTATTTGCGAAAGGTCCAGGAACGTTGGTCTTTCCAGTCTTGTTCTTTCTTGTCTTTTATTGGAGAGAGAAGAGGGAGGTTATCAAAATTCATCCGATTGGCGGATTTGGGGCGATTATTGTTTTATATGGGCTGTGGTATGTATATGCACGATGGATTGGTGCGGAACAAATGCAAGAGGGGTCTGTGCACGTGATGGGTTCCGACCTGTTCAAGCAAACTTTAGGCAGGTTTATCTATGGAGTTTCACATCCACAACCGCCATGGTACTATTTCATTTCAGTACCTATTGATATGTTCCCTTGGTCTATCTTCCTTTTGTGGGTTATTCCTTGGGTCTGGAAAAATCGCAATGAACATGAATATGAAGGATTACGATTTTTACTTCTATGGGTTGTGCCAACGTTTATTTTTTTCTCAATCGCCGTTGGAAAACGAGCAATTTATTTACTGCCTATCTTCCCGATGCTCGCCATCATAACTGCGCTCAGCCTGATGTCATTTGAATCCACATCAACCAAACGGTGGAAAAAGGGGATACGTATCCTCTGGATGGTGTTATTGCTCATTTTGGCAGTGGTTCCATATACAGTATTTTGGACAGAAATTAAACATATTTGGAACTCTTACTGGATATTACTAAGTGCAGTTGCATTAATAGCAATTATTGATACCTTCATTGATTTTGTCAAACAGTCCGAAAAACGCTCCCTCCTACGGCAAATTCCGCAACACGTGTCCTTATATCTTATTCTAACAGCATTTGTTCTTTTTCCATCTGTTAATCAGATTAAATCAGTGCGGTATTTTTGTGAGCCATTACGACAATGGAGTGAAGAGAATAAATTATACGAGGCATACAGCTTCGGATTTGAAGAAGAGGAGTATACCTATTATGCCAAACATTTTATAATTCCCTTCTTTTCAGAAAAAGAATTAGATGCCTTCTTAACCGAACAGTCAGAACCTTATGAATTTATGAAACAAATATCTGAGGTTCATAAACAATTTGCAAAGACTGCAAGAAAGATAAACTTTAATGATATCCTTTTACCAACATCAGAAGAGATAACACAAATAAAATCTGTGTTGGAAGAGGTCAAAATAGAGGCAGATAAGAAAGGGAAAATAAATATATTTAATCAAATTGAACTAATGTTAAATAAAAAAATAGAGGAGCTCCATACAATATTAAAGAAGGAGACACCCGTTTTCATGCTCATCAGAGATGAAGATTGGAAATGGGTTGTCGCTCTTAAACCTGAACTGGGTAGTGAAGTCAAAATTATAAACAAGAGAGATGAACTCGACCGCTCAATGCTACTTTTAGCAAATAAACCTGCCTCCATAACCATAAATAAAAAGTAACAATCCTAACTCTACAAACGAAGTATGTATAATATAAAAGATAAGTAATTCTTCTTCTCCGATTCGCATTATTTCCCCCTGGAAAAACATTCTATGTCAGTTTTGACTAAAATATTTTATTCAAAAAGAATAAAATTAAATCAAATTAAACAATAAACAGGAAAAATAAAAAGTATACTTGTATAATTTTCAATTTATGTTTTGTATAAAAGGTTGTTTAATGATAATACTGTTTATTACATTCTTAATTTGGGAATAAAATTCTTGAAAAATTTTTTCCACTTTTTTAAAATTATATGGTATAATAACGACAAGGAAAAAATAGAAAGCTGTGGGCAAAAGGGTGCTTACAGCGGAAGTGGTAAACAAATAACACTAAATTGTAAGGAGGTATATTATGTGTCAGTCAGGTAAAACGACAGGTAAATTTATGTTACGGAGTTTACTCCTAATAAGTGTATTTATTGTATTAGGAGTAATAACGAGTATGCTTTTCGTGTCTGATGTGTCAGGCCAGGAGAAAGCAAACAATGTGCGTGGTAAGGTAATAAACAGTATAAGCAAGAAGCCTGTGGCAGGAGCGACAGTAGAGATTAGTATAGCGGATAAGGCAAGCACAGCACCTGTAGTAACAGATGCGAATGGTAATTTTGAATTTCCTGATTTAGGGACATTACAACCGCCATATCGATTAGATGTTACGAAACGTAAATATAAGCCGAAGACGGTCCAGCCGGTCAATAGTGGTGCGAATATTACAATAGATTTAGAACCGGGAAATATTCAGAAACCGGTAAAACCGAGGGTGTATAGTGGGCCGCGTAGTGTCCGAGTTGGTTGGGATGCAAATCCTGAGTATAACATTGCAGGGTATAATGTGTACCGTCGGACAGTCGATGCGAATGGGAATGCATTAACGGCTTGGACGCGTCTGAACAATCCAGGTTCCCAGCCGTATGAAAATTATATAAGTG
>DAOSBX010000032.1:0-9180 GCA_035361075.1 Candidatus Hydrogenedens sp.
GAATACAAAAAAAGTATCTCAAAAATTTTGGAGAGTCATTAAACACATGATAAATTCAGAAAAAAAGTTTATTTTTATCTTTCTAATATGCATCTTCCTTTCTCTATCAAGTTATGGAGCCATACAAATAAAAACAATAGAAGAGTTGCAAAAAATTGGGAATGACCCTTCATATCCCTTAGATGGTGACTATGAATTAGCAAATGATATTGATGCAAGCGACACAATAAATTGGAATGATGGAAAAGGCTTCTTACCAATAGGTGCGCCAACTGATACAAACCCTAATAGACGCCCCTTCATAGGAACATTTAATGGTAAGAAAAAAGTAATAAAAAATTTATATATTGATCGAAAAGATGATGATTATATTGGGCTATTCAGCCAATTAGGAAGTAATGGGTCTATAAAAGTTGCTGACGTTTATGATGTAACTATTGAAAATAGCACTGATTATAAAATTATAGGTAGAGATTATGTTGGTACGTATGCTGGTTATATGGAAAATTCAAAAATTCGTTTTTGTTTTGTCGCAAGCAAAATTGAAGGGAGGGATTTTGTTGGAAGTTTAGTTGGCTATAGTGGGACAAACTCATTAATATTAGGTGTAGTATGTTATATAGGCACAGAAGTAAAAGGGAATAATTCTATAGGGGGTGTGGTAGGAGGGAACAAAGGCATAATCGGAAAAACTTCTTCATCTGCCTTGGTTAGAGGTAATGATAATATCGGTGGAATAACTGGAGGAAATGAGGGACTAATTAAGTGGTGTGTTACATCAGAAGGAAGTCAAATAATTGGTAATAACGGGAGCACGGGTGGTCTAGTAGGATTTAACGAAAGCGAAGGAAATATTATTGAATGCCAAAGTGATAGTTCAGTAAGTGGTGTCTCAATTTCAGGGGGATTAGTGGGTTCGAATAAAGGTTCCATTATTGACTGTTTTAGTCAAGGTCCTGTAAAAGGGACAAGCGTAGTTGGAGGTTTAGTAGGTTGGAATAGTGGCTCCATTTTAAGAACTTATGCTATAGGTTTGGTAACAGGAACAACAGGAGCTGGCGGTTTAGTAGGTATAAATTCTGGAAGTGTTATATCAAGTTTTTGGAATACAGAAACATCCGGATTATTAGTTTCTGCTGATGGTGTAGGCAAAACAACTCAAGAAATGTTTGGGACTCAGATTTATATAGATTGGGATTTCGATTTTGTCTGGAAAGAAACAATTTATTATCCCAAACTTTTATTGGGTCAGGAGGATATCTTTCTGCCCGGAGAAAAAATTGTAGATGACGTCATAATGATATGGACAATTGAACAATTAACTATGATAGGAAATGTTTACGAATATCCACTGAACGGAACATATATGCTTGCTCGAGATATTGACGCTCAAAGCACAGCTGTAATGAACAGTGGAGCTGGCTTTAAACCCATCGGAACGAGAAGAAATCCGTTTACAGGTAGATTTTATGGAAATGATAATAAAATAGTAAACTTGTTTATTAATTCTTCATATAGTTTCACTGGTTTATTCGGCTTTGTTGGTCAAGGAGCGTATATAGAAAGGGTAGGGATAGAGAATGCAACTGTAAACGGAATTAGCTACGTTGGTGCTTTAGCCGGCTATAATCAAGGTGGTAGAATTGTCCAATGTAATGCCTATCGTGTTGGGGTGCAAGGTATATCAAACGTGGGTGTTTTAGTAGGTGGTAATGCAGGAACAATTGAAGAATCTTTCACACTACTCTCAAGAGTAACAGGACCTGCTACTACAGAAATGGGTTTCGCCTATGGAGGATTAGTAGGGTCTAATATTGGTGATATTAGGAAATGTTATTCATTTTGTTATGTTGATGGAAATACAAACATCGGAGGACTTGTCGGTGAAAATGCCTTTGGTGGAAACATACTCAGAAGTTATACTTTATGCAATGCTGATAACAATGTTGTAGGAATTACATCGGTAGGAGGTCTCGTTGGTAACAACGGTGGCATTGTCAGTGAAAGTTTTGTAAATCCATGCGATGACCGCGATAGTATATTAGTAAAAGGTGATAAAGAGATTGGTGGTTTGATAGGGCAAAATGGATTTAAAGTTAATAAATCTTATTCTACAGTAATAGTCGCGGGAATTTTTTCTGTGGGTGGTCTAATCGGTTTCAATTGGTATGGTACTGTCGACCAATGCTATTCATTAGGGAGTGTTTTAGGTGATAAGTTTTATATTGGAGGACTTGTAGGATATAACTGGATTAGTGATATAACAAACAGCTATTCCGGAAGTTCTGTTGTAGGCGACTGCATTGTTGGCGGTTTAGTTGGATACCATAGAGCAACTGATTTCCCAGGATTAGACCCGACTATCGATATACAATCTACAATAGAAAACTGTTATTCAATAGGTTCAGTGAATGGGGAATCCTATATCGGCGGATTAATAGGATATTTGGAAGATATAGACTACACAATAGGAACAGTAACCAATAGCTATTGGAATATAGAAACAAGTCAATTAACAATTTCTGAAGGTGGCGAAGGCAAAACAACAGAACAAATGAAACAATATGAAACATTCACAGATTGGGATTTTTCCTCGATATGGGCAATTATAGAAGGACAAACCTATCCATACTTCCGTTGGCAAGAAATAATGATAATAGTGCCTAATTTTGTTGGATTGGATAGGGTTACTGCAGAAGCAATTCTTACTGCGACAGGATTATATGGAGTCTTCACAGAGAAATGTGATAATAATATACCTGCCACTCTTGTTATCACACAAGAACCAAGTGAAGGGGTTCAAATATCTTCTAACAAACCTATATACTTAGTTGTCTCTTCTGGACCTTGCCCTGTATCTGTTCCGAATGTTGTAGCTAAAACAGAAAGTGAAGCACGTAATTTAATAACTCAGGCAGGTCTAAACGTAACCGTGAATTATGAATGTAATAATACGTTCCCTGCAGGTAATGTAATACGTCAGGATCCCATCGTAGGACAAATGGTACCGGTAGGAAGTGTGGTTAATATATTTGTTTCACAGGGGCCATGTCCAATATCTGTTCCAGATGTGATAAATAAGACAGAGAATGAAGCACGCGATATAATTACTCAAGCAGGTTTAGTACTTGGTACGGTAACTCAGGAGTGTAGCGATACAGTGGTTGAAGGTAATGTAATTCGCCAAAATCCGGAAGCAGGGACACCTATTGGTCCTGGGGCTCCTGTTAACATAGTAATAGCCATTCCTGGTCCATGTTCAACTGTTCCAAATTTATTTAACAAGCCCGAAAGTGAAGCACGTAGTTTAATTGTAGAAACTGGCTTGACAGTCGGTACAGTTAAACAAGAGTGTAGCAATACAATAGCATCAGGGAACGTGATAAACCAGGAGCCCTCTGCTGGACAAATAGTAAAGGTTGGGACTACTGTAAATTTGGTAGTCTCAAGTGGACCGTGCCCTGTGACAGTTCCTGATGTTGTGGGTAAGATAGAGAGTGATGCAAGGAATTTATTAACATCTGTAGGATTAAACGTAGGAACCGTCTCTACAAGTTGTGATAATGTAATCGCATCAGGAAAAGTGATAAGTCAGAGTACTCCAGGGGGACAACAATTATTATTTGGTAGCACAGTAGATTTAGTTATTTCTACTGGACCATGTCCTGTGACGGTACCCGATGTATTAAATAAATCTGAGAGTGATGCGCGGAGCCAGATAACAGCAGTAGGCTTAGTAGTAGGGGTAATAACTCAAGAGTGCAGTAACACAATATCTGCGGGAAAAGTGATACGTCAAAATCCAGAAGCAGGACAACAAGCAAATGTTGGGACACAAGTAAACTTGGTTGTATCCACAGGTTCATGTCCCGTTGCAGTTCCGAATTTAGTGGATAAAACAGAGGCAGAAGCGCAGAATCTATTAACAGGGGTAGGTTTATCACTTGGAACAGTAAGTTCAGAGTGCAGTGATACAATAGCAGTTGGAAAAGTAATACGACAGAATCCAACAGCAGGTGACCAAATAAGTGTTGGAAGTGCAGTAAATATTGTTCTTTCATCTGGATTATGTCCTGTAAAAGTACCGAATATAAAAGGGAAAACGGAAAATGATGCGAAGAATATGATAACAACAGCAGGCTTAACAACAGGCACAATAACCAAGGAATGCAATAATACGATATCGGCAGGAAAAGTGATACGTCAAGATCCACCTTCAGGCGAAGAAGTAAGCCCTGGAACAGAAGTAAATTTGGTGGTATCAGATGGTCCATGTCCTGTAAGAGTACCGGATGTAACAGGAAAGACGAAGGAAGAGGCACAAAGACTGTTAACGGATGTGGGTCTAATTTTTGCTATCGTTAGTTCCAAGTGTGATGATAAGATTCCAAAAGGGAATGTGATAAGTCAACAGCCAGAAGCCGGTGAGTCCTTAACCTATGGTTCAGTAGTAAGTGTTGTTGTTTCAACAGGACCGTGTCCAACGACAGAAGGAACGAAAGAAGGTGAAGGAACAAAAGAAGGTGAAGGAACAAAAGAAGGTGAAGGAACAAAAGAAGGTGAAACGACAACAAAAGATCAATTAATAAATGGATTAAAGACAAATTTTGCTGGATTAGATACAAATGGCGACGGCTCGGTGAGCTGGGAAGAAGCAAGCAGTAAATATCCAAATCTAACGAAGGATGTATTTGATTCGTTAGATAGTAATGGCGATGGTAAGATTAGCAAGACTGAGGCTGGTATAGAGGAAGAGACAAAAGGTTGTGGCTGTTTCGGACAGAAATCATTAAATAATGATAACTGGCTCAAATATTTATTAGACTTTGTATTATTCGGAATGTTGGTACTTGCTATGAGCGGTATGCAAAGGAGAAAAGAATAAGGGTTTTTAACAACCCTTACGAATTGTGTTTATCGTTTTTAAAAAGTTTACTTAAAAATCTTAGTGTATATTTTGAAAGTGGTGAGGATGGTTAATCATTTTTAAAAGTTTTTGGAAAGTATATATTCATTTTTTTATACTTTTTAGTTGACCTTTTTTAGAAAACCGGCAGAGAATAAAAAAGAAACCAACAACAAAAGCAGGACCAGAAATCATCACTATCCATATAAGGTAATAAATTTGGAAACCAGAGGTTATAGATGCTTTTACAAGTAATGCTATGTAGAGCAGTCCAGCAAGGATATATGCGATACCGCCAACAATCTCATACTTCCATGAAATTACTAAAATGATTGATAAGATAATCGAAGGGATATTATGCATAAACAAACCTAATAATGTGTCCCAAAAATCAAGATTCATTTCAAAAATGTCCAGTGAAAACATTGCCAGAAATAAAATAAAAAAAACAGATAATATTCGTGGTATCCAATAAATCACCTTATCCACTTTTAATTCCTTGTCAATTCATACTTTTATCTTTTAATCATATAATTTATTAGGTTGTACAATAAAACCAACTTATTATTTCATTATATAAAAGTTGATAGTATCGTTTTTACACGGTTAAAAGATGCATGTTTGTATAATTTTATGTAACTAAACAGCGTTATATGAGATACGTATAGATGCAATAAGGGACGTTTAGGAGGTAGTAAAGTCTTTCGACAAAGTCAAAATGAAAAGAGTAGTTTTAAGAACATATTATTTTACTATAGCGATTTGGTTCCAGTCATTAAGGACGATTTCAATAAGATAAAACGTTTCTTTCTTTGTAACTTTAATATGATGAGCGATTTGTTTTCCTTTTAAGTCAAAAAGGCAAATAACAGGTTCTTTATGCCAGTTGAAGGTTTTTGAGACAGTAGTGATGATTCGTTCTTTCCCAATTATGTAGCCTTCGTTAATTTCAACAGGCGTGAATGGGAACATGTGATTTATGGGTCCATATTCACCAGAGCCTTCACCTTCAGATGGAATAATATCGCCATAATAGTAGTATAGTAAACCATTTCTTAATGCAGTGATTACCGATTTCATAATAATTTCTGCACACTTTTTCTTCCCTTCCTCATCAAATCGTTGTGGTCGAATACCCAAGATAATAGGAGTTGATAAGTGTCCTTTGGCACAGTAAACAGTTAACGGTGGTTTTTTGTCCATGTAGGTCAGTGGATTTACAGGGTCATTTTCAAATTCAGCAAATCGAAATACATTCGGGATATTTTGTTCTTCATTTGCACTTGGAAAACTGTTAATTACTGATATACCTCCTTTGGACACAATATAGTTAAGAATATCTTTTCTTGCTTCTGCTCCGATGACCCCACAATCGGTATACTTTCTCGCAATTTTTCCCGTTACTTCATCAATATCAACTGTATAGCCATCCCATTTTTCATAAGTATGTCTATCAGCCCTTCCAATGGGTCCCCAGTTTAGGGTAAATTGGTCAATATAAACACCATCTAAGCCGACCTCATCCATCAGAAAATCTATCTGATTCTTAAAGAACTTGTAGCGGTAATTTTCTTTTTCCAGATATAACATGAGATTTAATGTGTTTGGGCTATCTGGATAATAGGTATCTACAATAACTCTGCCATCCTCTGTTTGTAAGATAGAATCTACCCAGCCATTAATACCTGTTTTTAGGACTTCACTTTGTTTTTTATCAAGTATGTAGCCATATTTTCCGGAGCGAGGGTTAGAACCTCCGGGAAGTATTTCTCCACCTTTGATATCTCGTTTGTCAATGGTATATAAATTAGTTTCTGTAAGACCTAATATTAAAGCATCAGGTTGAGATTGCTTGATTCTCTCGATAATAGATTTGATTTGTTTCTTATAATCTTCTCGTGTATATACCTTGCCTGTCTCAGGATTTAAACTGTAATAATCTAACCAAGGTCCGACTGTATATATTTTAATTTTTCGACCTGGAATAATCTGGTCCGAAAAAGCAAAAGGTCCCTCAATAGTATAATTAACATGCCATTCATTCCGTACCTGGTTAATAAAGGTAAAGTAATCACCTCCCTGTGAGGGATACAATGAAAATTGGAAGGTATAACTTTTGCCCTTATCCAAACCAAAATGTTTTGTGGAATATTGGAACATATTACTCTTCTTTGTTATCTCACCTTGTGCACGTAGTAAATTATCTTCTGCCAGAAAGCCTAAAGAGGTGTTTCTATAAGCCATAAAGATAGTTGGATTTTCTGCTACTCCTGCTAATCTCTCCGTATCTTCAATACCTGCAATCCGATATCGAACAGGCATATCTTCTAAGATAATTTGATGTGCGATAATAATTCCAATAGGTTCATCATTCTTGTTTGTGATAGTTTCTTTAATACTTATTTTTTCATTTTGTACTTCGATTTTACGCATTATTAAATAGTCTTTCCCTGAGGCTTCGATGGATACCGAGTTATCAGTGATTTTATGAATATCTATTTTCCAATCGGGAGGATTCTCATGTGTAGAATCAAAATAACTGAAACCTATTTTCTCGGATGGATATGAATAAGTACTGACAAGTTTATACTTTCCCTCTGCTGTTTTAATTTCTGTTTCACCATCTTGTCCTATATTAACAGTATAATTTTTTACAGAAATACTTTCTTTAGTATTTATGTTCGTATATGCCATCATCTCTGGTTTTGAATATTTTTCTACGAATTCTTTTGGCAGATATCCTATCTCAAGGTTTTCAATGACCATATCTATATTTTTATCTGGGACATTTTTGTTAATATACGTATTGATAAAATTGATTTGATTCTTTTCTGCCTTTTCAATTCTCTCGTCTGCACCTACTTCAATATAATGAGCAACATCCGAAATATTTAATAGATACCAGTATCCCTCTTCTTGATAATTCAATATTCGCTCATCTAATGTATTTCCATCTCCAAAATATACCAAAAGTACGGGAACATCATTTCTTATACTCCACCATGCTTTTTCGCCAAGGGTTGTTTTTAATGGACTTCCACGGTTAATAAGACGATTATACCCACTTGCCTGCTCCGAAAAAGACGTTCGTTTGTCCAGCTCTTGTCCGTTCACCTCAATTCCCAAATATTCATTCCAGCCTGCTGGTGTGTCCGTATGCAAACGTACTTTAAATTTCATAACCAGAATCATATCTTTCTTAATCTCAAAAGGAGGTATTTCCAGAGAATATGTGCTCACATCCGTATCATGAGAATGAATAATAATAGGAGTATCCATTTTCCAAGCAGAAACAAAAATATTAGTTTCACACAAAGAAGATGTATAAGATGGAATAAAAGGATAAATAATAATTAGGCATGCTAAAAAACAATTCTGTACCTTCTTCATATTTTTGCTCCTTATTAATCACTAAATTTGCAAGTTGAAAGACCAGAAATTCCTACCCTATTTATAGGATAATCAATAAGTAAAATACAATTAATATACATCCGTTTTGCTATATATCATAAATTTGCCAAAAACATGTTTCCAAGATAATTATGGTGCTTCAACTAACTATAGTTTTTTGTAATATTTGTAGAAACGTGGTATTAGTTTTCTACTTTACTATTGTTGTATGGTCTTTAATTATGCAGAGGCTCCAGAACCGGGACAATAACCATCTTCACTCTCTGGGTTATCTGGACATGGGTAATACCCACCTATATTAAAGAACTGGATTACACGGAGTAACTCGCTTAAATCAATTTTCCAATCTCGTGGATTATAATCAGATGCATGTTGAGTACAATTTTTATCTCCATCAAACCCAGGGATATATCCATCCTCCGATTCTTCTCCAGGTAAAGCACAATGATACCCACCGAAATTGAAAAGCTGTATCACCCTAAGAAGTTCTGATAGGTTTATTTTCCAATCAGCATTTTGGTCTGCACTATGTGGTGAAGGCGGAATTTCACCTTCAATTACTCCTTCTGGAATCCCTTCAGGAGTTCCTTCTGGAATTCCTTCGGTTGTACCTTCGCCTTCTACGATTCCTTCTTGCATCCCTTCTGATGAGCCTTCTACAACGCCTTCACCTTCGGTAATGCCTTCACCTTCAACAGTTCCTTCTATAATCCCCTCACCTTCGGGAATACCTTCGCCTTCCGGAATTCCTTCTACGGTACCTTCACCTTCAGGAGTCCCTTCTATAATGCCTTCGCCTTCGGGGGTTCCTTCTATAATACCCTCACCTTCGGGAATACCTTCGCCTTCCGGAATTCCTTCTA
>DAOSBX010000032.1:9280-37625 GCA_035361075.1 Candidatus Hydrogenedens sp.
TCAGGAGTCCCTTCTACAACACCTTCGCCTTCGGATATACCCTCTCCCTCCGGAGTGCCTTCTATCATTCCTTCTCCCTCTACTACACCTTCGCCTTCCGTCGGGCAGGGACCTTCTGATACGAACAGATTTACAGGGCTACCTTCACGAATTGTTGTCCCCGCTTCAGGTTCTTGACTAATCACATGTCCACTGGGAACCAGATCATCACAAGTGTAGTTAATAGTTCCAACTGTCAATCTTGCTTCTATTATTGCAGTGTTTGCTTCAACTAAATCCATTCCAATTACCGACGGGACCATGACATCCTCAGGGATATTTAAGCAATCATCCGGAATTTCCGATGGATCTCTGTCGTCTACCTCGTCCAAATAGTTGGGTATACCATCGTTATCGCTATCCCATGGATATGGGTCTTCTTCATCCAGAATCCAATCGCAGTCATCATCGATGTCATCCGGGTCCATAATTCCATCTTCGTCGAGGTCATCGTAGGGTCTCATATACGGCATTACACCAACATCCGTTGTGAAAATATATGAACCATTACTGAAGTTCAATTCAACAAAGTATGCTTTCCAGCCGGATGTGGGTGGAGTAATCTGGGTAATGTATGTTTTTGAGCCTGGGGTAGTCTCACTGAGTGTAGAGGATGTCCATTGCGGACCTGCACCATCATAATATCTAAAGTCTCTTGCAGTTGGATTTTCCGCTTGCCATAGCGTAACAGATGTTGGAGTCGTTACTACCTTCACCTGGATATTGCCGTCAGGCAAGAACTCCCAAGAATATGATGGCCTGGAACCTGTACCTGCAACTGAGTTAAAGTAAACGATTAATGGGTATACAGTTTGTAAATCTATGTTATCACCTAAACTATGTCCTGTATTGGGCACATATCTGATTCTTTTTTCACCGGGAAGTAGATGGTAGTAGAATCGAGATGAATCGGGCAGGAAAAATTCGTCTCCGCTGGAGTTAATGATAAACTTAGGCATTGTATATTGCTCAAGGTAAGATATAGGGTCAACGATAGCTCGCAGTGCAGAGCCACCGGGGGTATTCATTCGCTCGAATATATGTAGTTCGTTGTAAGGTTCAAGAGTTTCCGAAAAGAAACCATAACATTTATAGTGGTGCTCCATTTGAACATCCATCCTGAGTACATCTATCACCATTGGAACTGCGGAGATAACCCTCGAATCTACTGCGGAGGTAAGCCATGTAGTCCAACCCCGCTTAGACGCGCCACTGACTACAAAGCCTGTAATGTTTTTACTGTGATTGTCCAAAACTATTTCCTGAATCGTATCCATTGCTCTCACAGCACTTTTGACCATAGGTAAGAGCACTGGCCAGTAGGGATCAGGATTACCAGCATCGTAGGTTTGCAGGTATTTGTCGAAGGTATATGCAATAATCTCATCTTCGGTGCGGGAGAAACTTTCATCTTTGAAACGAAGTGGTTGATTTGGCACCTGTTCCAGTAGTGCCACTGGAGCACCAGTAATAAGAGCAACATACTGAGCATAATCCCTAAGGTTAGTAGCGGAGGAGCCGTTGTTTCCCCCAGATATTATTAATAATCCCTTTGTTTTTGTTATGGTGGCAGGGACAATAATTGTTAGCCAGTGTTTCCATAAAGTTCTATTCACTTCTGAAGAACTTCGCCATGTTTGAGAAGTAAGGTCAACCACATAATATGTATGAGTAATAGAACTTTCCTGTGCTGTTATTGAATAAGTGTATGACGAGTCTGGCATATTCACGTAATCTTCTAAAGGACCCGCATAGCAAACATTAAGGAAAATAGATAGAAGACTAATAGATACTAAGTAACATGGACAACGCATATCTTATATCCTTCAAAAATTAAGTTTATTAAATAATACTTTCAATATATTATATCACCATATAAAAATAAACTTACTCCTCTTGTTCAGAGGTCTCACATTTAATTATCATCTAAATTTTTAACTGGGTATTAAATAATTTGGCACAAATCCAATGTGGTTGAATTTTCTTTGTGTTATTTGCCAGTTTTTTATTTTCACTTTTTCCTTATTTATAATACGATTTAAACTTATGACTTATATTTTTTTTTGTAAATTTCAAGATAACTATATTAAGAAAGGGATATGAATTATGGGTAACTGGGTATTATGTTCTCTGCTATTAACCACGAGTTTTTTATTGTCTCAAACACCTAATTGGCATGAGGATGCTTTTTTCGGGATTCATTTTGATTTACATCCAAATGCCAATGATAAAGAGTTGGGTAGAGAGGTTGATGCAGAACAGATACGTTCTTTTTTGGAGAAGGTTAAACCGGACTACGTTCAATATGATTGCAAAGGTCATCCGGGTTACACAGGGTATCCGACAAAGGTAGGTTCACCATCGCCGGGTATTGTCAATGATGCTTTGCGTGTATGGAGAAATGTTACAAAAGAGATGGGTATCCCTTTATCAATACACTATTCTGGGGTATGGGATACACGAGCCATAGAATTACATCCGGAATGGGGACGTAGAAAGCAGGATGGAACATTAGATACCAATAATACATGCCGAACAAGTGATTATGATACTCAACTAATGATACCTCAGTTGCTTGAAGTTATACAGGAATACGATATTGATGGGATGTGGATTGATGGTGAGAACTGGGCAAGTTATCCGTGTTGGTGTGAACGTTGTCAGCAGAAGTTTACAGAGGCAACAGGAATAAAGGAAATACCAAAGAAGAAAGATGATGTGAATTGGGAAGCATGGGTTACCTTTCATAGAGGTTTATTTACGAAACATGTTCAACAAATTGTTGAGTCTGTTCATAAGGTTAAACCATCCTGTATGGTTTGTAGCAATTGGCTTTACACTATGCGTCAACCGGAAGCAATTGAGGCAAATGTAGATTATCTCAGCGGTGATTTTACGCCTTCATTCGGAGCAAAGGAGGCATGTTTTGAGGCCCGTTTTCTTGCTTCACGAGGTAAACCTTGGGATTTAATGGCATGGAGTTTCATTCATTCTTCGAGTATCGGAAAAGTTATGAAAACAGTTCCGCATTTGTGTCAGGAACTATCAGAGGTTTTGTCCCAAGGTGGGTCTGTATTTATTTATGATAATCCGAAACGTTCCGGTCGGCTTGTGGATTGGCATACCGATTTATTAGCGAAAACAGGCGAATTTTGTAAGGAACGGAAAAACTGGTGCTTTAAGACAAAAACATTACCACAAATAGCAGTTCTTCATAGTGAGACAACTTATTACAAAGAGAACGAGCCGTTATACCAAAAGTATGGCTCAGTCATTCAGCCTGTTGAAGGGGCAGTTACAATACTTCTGGAATTAGGATATTCTGTCGATATTGTGAATGAGGATACATTAGTAAAGGTTATCTCTCAGTATCCAATAGTGGTTATTCCGGAACGAGCCCATGTTCCAGATACGGTTATGGATGCTGTAAAACAATACACAGAAAATGGAGGTAAACTAATTATCTCGGGTTCTTTCCTTGCTGAGCGATGTGGAGACTGGTTAGGCGTGGAAGGCACTGGCGAGAAGGTTAAGGGTTGGTTACCAGTACCGGATGGAACCGCTGTGCCAACTGCAGGAGAATATGAGAAGGTACGAGTTATAAATGCGAAAGGAATTTCATCTTTAATGAATAATCAAGAGCAAGGTAGAGACGAGATTGGATTTCCATCTGTAACAATAAAGGAGGTCGGCACTGGTGCTGTTATGGCTATATATGGACCATTTTTCAAATATTATGCATCTCATCCGGTTCCTGGATATCGCCAACTTCTGGAATTCTGGTTGCGAGAATTTGGTACCAACAAACTTCTAATTATGCGTGAGTCCCCGTGGTATGTGGAATTAACCACAAGACAGCGGGAAAATCAAATCTTACTCAACCTTGTCAATCGTGGGGTAAATGGGTATTTGAGTTCCGAACGGCACATGGTTGAAAGTGTCCCTATTATCCAGGGAATCAGGTTGCATATACCCAAAAGGTATATTCCTTCAGATAAAAAGATAGCAACGTGTTATCTGGTCCCATCACAAATTCCATTAGACATTATTCAGGAGCAGGAAGAGTACCAGATTGTTGTCCCTCAAATTCAAATTTATGATATTGCTGTTATTAATTTGGAGTAGATGATAGATTCACATATAGGTGAGATTACTCGTTTGTGTTAATATTTTTATCCAACCATTTTTGAAGTTTATTTGACAAGATATCAGCAAAGAACTTATGTCCCTCTGCAGTTAGGTGGCCATCAATAGGAAAGAAAAGTGCTGAGTTATCCTTTTGTGCACGAAATTCATCTGTTAATGTAATAAGGGGTAATTGCAATTCCTGGCAGGCAATTTGGAAATGGTTATCTATGTTTTTTGAGGTAAGTACTTCAGGTGAAAGTTTAAAATGAAGTCTCTCGGCTGTTTTTAGACTATGCTGATTTACATAAAATCCTTGCGGAACGCTAATAACGATGATAGGTGAACCAGATTTCTTGGCTATAAGGTGAATTTCTTGCAAAATTTTTACAAGATTATCGATGCAAGGCTTTATTGATGGGTCTGAACTTTCTTTCAATGGGTTCATAATTAAATCTGGATACTTGACAGCCACAGAGATTAGAAACGGATTGATTAATCCATCCAGAAAAGCATTGCGTATATCACTATCAAGTTGCTCAAATCTTGTGCGTTCGTCGCTATTCAATTGTGATAGGATTTCCTTTGCGGAATTAACAGATGCTTGTTTGTTTTTATCTGCATTATTTAGTAGGGGAGAATATTGTTTTGACTGTTGAATTAATTTATATTGCAAAATGTATTTTTCTATTTGTTGAGTGATGTTTGGATAAAGATATGTAACAAATGGAATGGGATTAGGTTTTCTGGTTTGGAAATTATTAGCACAAGTAGCCAATAAATCATCACCTTGTAGTAGTCCTATAAGTATTAGGTCGGGTTCGAGAATAGAAATGGCTGTTTGTGCCAGTTCTAAATAAAACCAAGGGTCAGCCCCTGGTTTCCCCAAATTGACCGTTTCTACTTTATGTCGCTTTACATTCAGTTTTTTTTCTAATAAACGTACCCATGTTTGTTCTATGTTTACACCCCAACCATAAGTATATGAATCTCCGAAAACAAGGATACGGAATGTATCATTACGTTTTGGTATAGATATTTCTTTATCACGAATACCGATGGAATTTGTTTGCACAGTATAGTGAAAATCCGTAGTTATAAATTCTTCTTGGGAATGGGGTGGAAATATTAGAGCAATTTTGCCATGGTAATTCAGTAAGAATGAACGAACTAAATGGAACGATAAGATTTTATCGATAATAAAAAGGATAGCAAGGACAAATAGGATAGAAAAACATAATAATAGTAGCTCATTATATCCAAACCGACTTTTTTTCTCATTGTCCATAAACTATCACAAGCCTTTAAGATAAACAAGAATAATAGAGGTGGCATAAACCACCTCTATTATTGAACGTTTTTAATTTGTCTAATTTATGCTTCCATTGGAATCATGGGATTTGCCTGAGCTGGCGAATGAATAACCCTAATACCATACATCTGGCAGAAGTTTTTCACATCTCTCCGATGATTACCATAAAACACGACCTGATGGAAACCGAGTGTATCTTTAGCCTCTTCAATATAATCCATTTTCAGCGACAAATGGGTTCTACACCCACCCGCAGGTGGAGTATCAATATTTGCAGTAACGGTTCCATTATCAAGGATAAGTTCATTAGGATTTTGTACACGAACAAGTGTAGCTGGTTGCCCAATTTTCCATAGCACCTGCAAAGAAACACCGAGGGCTGATTCAGAATGGGAACGAATAATAAAAGGTTCTGAAGGTTTATCAAAGCCATTGAGCTTCGTTCCACAGACACAGTGTGCTGTAATCAATTCGTTCTTTATCGTTTCAGGTACTGGGTCATTCATAAATCCAGGTTTATCAAAGAGGTAGCTGGTAAACATTAACGACATTGCCCCATAGATATCCGCTTCACAGCCGTAAGTTACACCTTCATCCTGAAAGATACACGCACCGAGGCATGGAGGCGTAGGAACTGTTTTCATTGTAACCATGCCAAGGCAATCGGTTGTTATGGCATTAGCATCCTCCATCCGCAATAAATGCTTCGCCGCAACATAACTCCGAGCTGCATTAATCATATCTTCATCTGTAGGTTCCACAATTTTCTGGGCTTTTTTCTTCATGCTTTCTGCAACTTCTTTCACTTCCTCTGTTACTGGTACCCGTTCGAACATTTTCTCCATCATTTCACGTGGTACATGACGAACCTTTGTCCCAAATCGGTCAATAACTTCATCTTTTCGTTCATTTCCATGTACAACTAATATACGGGTATTTTCAAACTGTTTTTTTGCCCGCACCATACGCATTGCCTGTTCAAGGCAACTTGTATCCAGTGTTGACAATAAACAAACACCTTCGCGACGTGCCAATTCATGAACCTGGGTTGTAAATACTGTACCAAGGGGAGCCCAAATAATCATTGGAACCTTTGCGGTCCGCATTTTATCTACTCTACCCCATTCATACAAATGCTGAACATGAACAAGGATAGCATCTGGCTTCTCTGTAGCCATTTGATTGATAAACTTTTCTAATGCATTGTCATCCTCAATGGGGTCTGGCAACATTTCGAATTGTACACCAACTTTGCTTGCAGAATTAATAAAGGCTTGCTCAAATTCTTTACGTTTTCCTTCGACATCATACGAAGTACCAGGCCAACCTAACCAATAAGGTAGTTTTTCACGGATAACGACACCTACAATACGCACAGGTGGTTTTGGACGAAAATCACCTAAGTTTAATGGTTGCTTCAATTCACTATCCGTTGGAAATTCCATTTGTGCGGAGGACAATAATGGGACTGCCAAACCCATAGCGGTACTTGAAGCGAGAAAACATCTGCGGGAAATACCACAGCAACTGCAATTAGATGTGTGATTGGTGTGATTATGTTGTTCTTTCATATTTAATTCCTTCTATACTTTTAAGTGTGATTTTTGTTATGATATTTTATCCTTTACCATATATTAACATATTTAATATTACATAAATAAAAAACAAATTTATAAAAGGACGGAGTAATATTAGTGCGTAATATTTTTAAGTTCAACGTTATTCCCAATCTTCCCGAACGACTTGGGAAGTTGTTAGAAATAGCCAATAACTTGTGGTGGTGTTGGAACCCAGAGGCGATAGATTTGTTTTTCCGTATGGATAGAGACCTTTGGGTAGAATGTGGTCAAAATCCACGATTACTTTTAGGGAAAATAAAGCAGAAGAAATTAGATGAACTGGCAAAGAATGATAGTTTTCTTACACACATGGACCGTGTGTATTCACGCCTTCAAGATTACATGAAAACAAATACCTATTTTGAGCGGAATCTCCATGCCCCCAAGGAAATGCGTATCCTTTATATGTCTGCTGAATTCGGTGTCCATGAAAGCATAAATATTTATTCAGGAGGCTTAGGTGTGCTTGCTGGAGACCATTTGAAGGCGGCAAGTGATTTAGGATTACCGTTAGTTGGATTAGGGATGTTATATCGAGAGGGTTATTTTCGACAGTATTTAAATGCGGATGGCTGGCAACAGGAGTTATATCCACCGAACGATTTTTATAATATGCCTATCGGAAAAGTGATGAAAGAGGATGGAACACCATTAGTAATTCAGGTTGAATATCCAGGACGGATGGTTAATGCATATATTTGGAAATGCCAAGTAGGCCGTGTCCCTCTCTATTTGTTGGATACTGACCATGAAGATAATTCCCCTGCAGATCGTTCTATAACAGGACAATTATATGGTGGCGATCGAGAAACACGTATTAAACAAGAAATAATGTTAGGAATGGGGGGGGTTATTGCAGCCCATACTCTGAAAATTCGCCCTACTATTTTTCATTTAAATGAGGGACATGCAGCGTTTATGGTTTTACAACGGATTAAAGAACTTGTCTTAAATGAAGGGCTAACATTTAACCATGCAGTTGAAACTGTAAAGGCAGGGAGCTATTTCACAACGCATACACCCGTCCCAGCTGGGAATGATATGTTCGACCCTGGATTGATAGAACGTTATTTTGGCAAGTATTGTCAGGATGTAGGAATTACACTTCAGGATTTTCTTGCCTTAGGAAGACAAGACCCAAATGATATGCGAGAGCCCTTCTGTATGACCGTTTTGGCATTAAAATTATGTGCTGGTGCTAATGGGGTTAGCAAATTACATGGTGAAGTGTCTCGTGAAATGTGGTCACGAGTTTGGAAAGATTTACCCGTTCATGAAATTCCTATAAAATCAATAACAAACGGTGTTCATATCCGTTCATGGATTTCAAGGGACCTTGCAGACCTTTATGACCGTTATTTAGGGCCAGGATGGCTGAACAGTCCTGAAGACCATTCAATTTGGGACCATGTTGATGAAATTCCGGATACGGAGTTGTGGCGTACCCATGAACGACGACGAGAACGTTTAGTGGACTTTGCTCGTCGTCGGTTAGTAAAACAACTCATTAACCGTGGGGTTCCACCCTCAGGAGTCCATGCGGCAAGCGAGTGCCTTGACCCTGAATGCCTTACTATCGGCTTTGCACGACGATTCGCCACATATAAACGGGTAACATTGCTTTTCCGAGACCCTGCAAGATTAAAACGGATATTGTTAAATCCACAAATGCCCGTGCAATTAATTATAGCAGGGAAGGCACATCCACAAGATATTCAAGGGAAAGAACTTATTCGTCAGATAATCCATTTTGCTTTAGACCCAGACGTAAGAAATCATGTTGTGTTTTTAGAAGACTACGATATTAATTTAGCACGATACATGGTTCAAGGTGTGGACTGCTGGCTAAATACACCACGTCGCCCAATGGAGGCAAGTGGAACCAGCGGTATGAAAGCAGCGGCTAACGGCGCACTTAACATAAGTATTCCTGATGGTTGGTGGTGTGAAGCAAAAGAGCTCGGACCCAACGGGTGGACCATTGGAAAAGGAGAGACATACGAGTCCACCGAGGAACAAGATAGCGTGGAAAGTTCGGCTCTTTATGAAATTCTGGAACAAGAAATTGTCCCTATGTTTTATAATCGTAGTTCTGACGATTTACCGAGGGAATGGATACGAAGAATGAAAATAGCAATAAAGACAATATGCCCTGTTTTCAATACATACCGAATGGTTCAGGAATATGCAGAGAAAGCTTATATACCTCTATCAGTCCGACGGATTGCTTTTCGGAAAGATAATCGGAAAAGTGCTTATGAATTATCCGCATGGAAGCAAAAAATCCGTTCTGTTTGGAATAATGTCCGCTTTGTTCGTGTGGAATCAGAAACACATGGAGATGTCCCTGTCGGAACAGAAATACCAATTGAAGCTGATGTTTATCTTGATTCCCTTAATGAAAAAGATGTGATTGTGGAGGCGTATGTGGGACATTTGGGGATGAATGGCGATATACACGAAGGGCATGCTGTAAACATGGTTTTTGAGAAGAAGTTAGAAAACAATGTTTATCGGTTCAAAGGGTTTATCCCCTGTCAAGAAACAGGTCTTGCTGGTTATTCAGTTCGTGTGTTCCCATATCATATTGATTTAGCAAATAAGTTCGAAGTAGGATTAATAACGTGGGCATAGTAATAGATAAAAACGCAACTAAAAACAAAAAGAGGTAATATTATGAGATTAACATTTGGGATTCGAGAACTTTTAGAAAAAATGATAAAAGCAGGTGCCAGCGATTTACACATTGTTGTTGGCGTCCCTCCTGTAATTCGAATACATGGCAGATTGGAATATATGCCAGGCTATCCACGATTGACCCCAGATATGACACAGGAACTTATCTATTCTGTGATGAATGAAGAACAAATTGCAGAGTTCGAAAAGGAACGAGAATTAGATATGTCTTTCGGGGTTGAAAAGTTAAGTCGTTTCCGGTTAAATGTATATCGTGACCGTGGTTCTGTGGTCGCAGCATTGCGTGCTATTCCTTATGAAATAACAAGTTTTGAACAGTTAGGAATTCCAAGGGTCGTCGCCGATTTTGCATATCGCCCTTATGGTCTTGTTTTGGTATGTGGTCCAACAGGTAGTGGTAAATCAACAACGTTAGCAGCACTTATTGATAAAATTAACACTGAACGAGATGTACATATTATCACTATCGAAGACCCCATTGAATATCTGCATTCACATCGGCGGTCAATTATTAATCAGCGTGAGGTTAATGTAGACACAAAATCCTTTGCGAGTGCCCTGAAACGTGTATTACGACAGGACCCAGATGTGATTTTAATAGGTGAAATGCGTGATACTGAGACTATTCAAGCAGCACTGACTGTGGCAGAAACAGGACACTTAACATTTGCAACATTACACACAAATGACGCTGTACAAACCATAAACCGTATTGTCGACGTATTCCCCCAAGAGCAACAAGAGCAAGTACGAACACAGTTATCGTTTGTTCTTGAAGGGGTTGTTGTTCAGCAACTACTCCCTCGTGTAGATGGCCAGGGACGTGTACTTGCAACGGAAGTGATGGTGCCTAATCCTGCTATCCGCTCCCTTATTCGTGCACAGAAATTAGAGCAAATCCCTTCTATGATAGAAATAGGTAAAGGAGAGGGGATGATGACCATGAACCAATCCTTATATCGTTTGTATCGGAGAGGGCTTATTACGAAAGACCTCGCATTTAAGCGAAGTCCCAATCCAGAAGGGTTATTAAATCTTATTGAACGAGGAGGTGCTACGGGGTGAAATCCCGTAAAGATATTCTACCTAAACGACAAGTATATGAAGGTCCTGTCCATTGGCTATGGATTGTTGGTATGGGCAGGATTTTTGTTTTATTTATTGTCACATCAGGATTTTATTTCTATTTAACAAAACCGCAAATTTATTTTTTCCTTCCTATTTATATTGTCGCACTTATTCTAAGTGTATGGCACTTGTTTGAAATATACAAGGGCATTCGTCCATTAAGTTTCTTATTATGGGCACAAATGTTTGTAGATTTTGGGGTTGTCTGTGCAACTATCGGTATTACACGAGGATGTAATAGTCCATTTACTTTCCTTCTCGTCATTGTGATTATGGAGGCGGGGTTTCTTCTCGGTATTTATCAGGGCTTTTTATTTGCCATTTTTTCCTTTTTGTTTATGGGGTTTCAGTTTGCCGTTGAAGGACCTTCAACTTTAGTATCGATTGAGCATTGGTATCCATTTCTAATTCAGACAATAGCCTTCTTATTCACTGGATTTATAACGGGTTATTGGAACCAGCGGGTCTTGATTTTAAAACAATTTCAACAAGATATTCTTGATAATATGAACAGTGGATTTTTAATAACAGATGCTAATGGTATTATACGCAGTATAAATAAAGGGGGGTGCAGTATCTTTGAGGTAGAAGAGAAGGATGTTATTGGAGCCCATGTGGAAGGGTTAATACGAACTGTTGAAGGATTTGAATGTCCTATTACGACTGCTCTCAAATCAAATCGTGATTTTACAAGTTATGAGTTTTATATCTATACCCCTTCAGGAAATCAGAAATTGATAGGTCTGACAACTAACCGATTGTTTGACAAAAAAGGAAGGATTGCTTCTCTGATTGCGTCATGTACAGATTTAAGCGAATTAGACCATATTCGGCAAGACTTGCGGAGGCATGACCGTCTTGCGGCAATTGGAGAACAATTATCAAGTTTAGCCCATGAAATACGTAACCCGGTTGCCTCCATACGGAGTGCTGTGGCGGAAATGCAAAATAGCATAAATGAGCCAGAGGTATTAAACCGCTTGGTGAATATTGCTGTTCGGGAATGTGACCGATTAAATTATATTATTACCTCATTCCTCGATTTCGCTCGGGAACCAATACAAACTAAAAATGTAATATCCTTACCAGAACTTCTGGAAGAATTTGTTGAGCAATTTAAACAAACTTTGCCTACAACACCAACTTACAATGTTGAACTTCGTACCATAATGAAAACCGAACATTGCAAAGTTAAAGGAGATAAAGAACAATTACTACTGGTGTTCCGCAATTTAGCACAAAATGCTATTGATGCCATGAAAAATGGGGGAACTTTAACTATTTTGCTAATGTCTCCGACAGAGAAAGGTCCTATTGAAATTCATTTCAAGGACGAAGGAGTAGGAATTCCACCAGACAAAATTACACGAATTTTCGAGCCGTTCTATACTGAGAAAAAACAAGGTGTTGGAATGGGACTCACAATTAGTCTCCGTATTATCTCTTCGCATGATGGAACTATTCGTGTCATCTCAAATCCGAAAAAAGGGACAACGATGATAATTCGTCTCCCACGCTATACTGAATAGAATAGGAACATATACAAAGACATGATATATTACATATAAGGAATGACGATTATGGGGCTTACTAAAAAACAAGTATTGGTAGTAGATGATGAAGAAAGTATGCGTGAGGTTATTTCTATTATTCTACAACGCGGAGGTTTTTATTGTGAAACCGCTGAAAATGTTGAATCGGCTATCCATCTCTTAAAACAACGTTCATTTGATGCTGTCGTCACAGACTTGGTTATGGATAATGATCGAAAAGCAGGGATGAAATTGCTGAAATGGATTAAAGAAAATACTCCCTCATTACCTACCTTAATGGTTACAGCCCATGGAAGCGTTGAAAATGCTATTGAAGCAATGCAATCAGGTGCGGCGGATTATATTCAAAAGCCATTCAAGAGTAATGAAGAAATTTGTCTACGGGTAAAGAAGGCAATTGAACAACAGGCTCTTATCCAGGAAAATGAAGGGTTAAAGAGAGAGCGATTTCTACTAAAGCCTTATGAAGAAATTGTGGGAAATAGCCCTGCCATTGAGCAAATAAAAAAAACGGTTTATCGAGTTGCACAACTCCCGAGCACGGTTATTATCTATGGAGAAAGTGGAGTAGGCAAAGAGTTAATAGCCAGAGGAATACACAGATTAAGTCCACGTGCCGAGAAACCATTTATTGCAATTAATTGTGCCTCTATCCCAGAGACATTATTAGAAAGTGAACTATTTGGGTATAAACGTGGAGCGTTCACAGTTGCAATAGAAGATAAGGAAGGATTATTAGCAGTGGCTAACGGTGGGACGGTATTTTTAGATGAAATTGGTGAAATGCCGTCAAATTTGCAAGCTCGATTATTGCGTGTTCTTGATAATAATACGGTAATTCCTGTGGGAGGGACAAAAGAGATAAAGGTGGATATACGTATTATTTCTGCAACAAACAAAAATTTAGAGGAGATGGTTAAAAAAGGGTTATTCCGTGAAGACCTATTTTTCCGCTTAAATGTCGTTCCCATTACTGTTCCTCCGCTACGAGAACGAAGGGAAGATATTCCCCTTTTAATTCATCATTTTCTTAAACTTCATTCATCTCGTATGGGCTTACCAACTCCAAAAATTACAACTGAGGTAATAGAGGCGTTTACAGATTATTATTGGCCTGGCAATGTTCGAGAACTTTCTAATTTTATAGAGCGGATTATTGCATTGTACCATGAGTCTGATATTGATTTGTCACACGTCCCTGATTCAATAAAACAATCTCTTCTTAGCAATGTATCAGGGAACAAAGATAAAGATACCATTGACAAGATTAAACTACCCCCAGAAGGAATTGAACTGGAAAAATTTATAGAGAATGTAGAACAATCGTTGATTGAACAGGCGTTAGTCCGAGCTAAATATTCCCAGAAAAAAGCTGCAAAAATTCTTGGTTTAACACCACGCTCACTACGTTATCGCCTGCAAAAATACGGATTAATTTCAGAGACACACGAAGACATTAACGAAGAATAACAGCCTTACTAAAACCAAAACAATGAATATAGAAACGAATAATGTTATGGAACTAAAACCTCAAAAAGAATTGTCTGGAAATATCAATTTGTCCAAATTGCAATCATTAAAACATATTATGGACAGTAGACAATTTGAAGCATGGGAATATAAAACGATGGAAGGGGTACATCGCAAACTCACTTTTGCACGTCAATCCTTGCTTGGTGAAATATCAAGATACAATTTGGAAGATTATATTATCTGGAAGTATGAGTATCCGCAAGACCCTGAGTATATTTATAAAAAATGGAAAGGGAACTCAGATACATTTCTAAGTCGCTTTGTTTTCCTACATCCTGAAATCTCACATCGTTTTAAGCGAAAGGCAATCTATTTCGGTTTTCGTGGGTTTATTGATATCTTCGTTTATCCTGTAACGGCTCCTCCTGATAAACGTATTCATAAAGATATCCACGACATTGAATCCCTTTTATGGGCAAATACAATAAATGGAAGGATTGACTTGGGTGAACCAAAAGCCTAACCTATTTAATTTTGAATTCCAGTGTAAAAAATAATAATATAAAAGAAATAAATTTATACTATAAATTTTAGTATATAAAAATAAATGTTTATAAAGGAGTAACAACATGATAATAGGAATCCCAAAAGAAATTAAACCGGGCGAAAAAAGAGTAGGTATTGTTCCATCTGGTGTTTCTGCTTTTGTAGCACATGGTCATAAGGTCCTTGTGGAGAAAGGAGCAGGTTTGGGTAGTGGGATTCCCGATGATAATTATCGTAAGGCTGGGGCAAAAATTATCTCGTCTGCGAAACAAATTTGGGAACAGGCAGACATGATAATTAAGGTAAAGGAACCCTTAGATAATGAAATAAAATTATGTCGACCAGGACAAATCTTATATACATATCTTCATTTAGCATCGAATGAAGTTCTAACCCGTGGTTTGTTAGAACAACAAATAGTCGGTGTGGCATATGAAACTATTCAATTAGATGACGGTTCCCTTCCTTTATTGACCCCAATGAGTGAGGTAGCAGGACGTCTATCTGTGCAAGTTGGGGCTCGTTGTTTAGAAGCCACTTACGGCGGTATGGGTGTATTATTAGGCGGTGTTTCTGGTGTAAAACCTGCAAAGGTTGTGATTTTAGGTGCTGGCGTTGCTGGATCCAATGCCTGCACTATTGCTGTGGGTATGGGTGCTCATGTCACTATTATTGATATTAATCCTGCACGACTACGGTATATTCAGGACATTATGCAGGGAAGAGTTACAACATTGATGTCAAACCGTGCAAATATTGCAGAAGAAGTCTCACAGGCTGATTTGTTAATCGGCTCCGTATTAGTTCCTGGAGCCAAAGCACCGCGACTGGTCACAAAGGATATGATTAAAAACATGAAACCAAATTCTGCAATTGTTGATATAGCCATTGACCAAGGGGGCTGTATCGAAACGTCAAAACCCACAACGCATGATAACCCTACCTATCGTGTAAATGATGTAATACATTATTGTGTAACGAATATGCCCGGTGCTGTCCCTCGAACATCAACTTATGCATTAACCAATGTTACATTAGGTTATGGTCTTATGATTGCCGATTTTGGCATTGACAAGGCAATTGCGAAGGATAAGGCACTCCGTAAAGGTATAAATTTATATAAGGGTAAAATTACATATAAGGCTGTGGCTGAAGCATTTAATATGGATTGGGAGGAAATAGGCTAACAAATATATATAAAATACAAACCAAAATGTGTATAATACATCTAATGTTTTGAGTTTGACGACGATTAGACATAGGTAGGAGAATGAGGCTATGTATATCGCCATTCGTGATTCAGTCCTACTCGAGGTATTTCCAAACGTTGTAGAGGGAGCAAAATATCTCAATATAAATCATATTGAATTTCGGCTAAATAACAACTTTTCTGTTGCTAATTTAGAATCCGATGGCGAAATGTTATTAGAAACAGATGAACAAATTCTTTTATATAAAGAAGAATGTCAAAAACAAAACCTTATTGTTTCTGCCTTACTTACAGAGTTCGACCTTAGCATGGCATCGTTTGAGAAATCAGTAGAGTGGTTCAAAAAGGCTGTTCATATTGCTGAGGCACTGGAAGCAAAAGTAATTCGTATCGATTCAATGGTTCAGCAAGAGCATTTGTATACTTTTGGTAAAAAGGTAGAGTTGTATACAAATGTTTTCTCTGAAGTTATTGCTGAAACTGATGATACTGAGATAGAATTTGGTCTTGAAAATCATGGACGTGAAGGCAATAATCCTATCTTCCTATGGGCTGTTGTGAAGAATATTGATAGCCCACGGTTTGGATTAACATTAGATTTTGGCAATTTCTACTGGCGAGGCTATCCATTATCAGAAACGGAAACAATACTAAAATTGCTTGCTCCCTATACAAAACATACCCATATTAAAAATATTGCTTACCCAAAAACTGCACAGGAGATATATCGTGAAGTGGGTTGGGAATATGACACCTACGTTTGTCCTATATTTCAAGGCGATATAAATATCGAATCGGTGTTAATTGAATTAAAAAATGCCGACTATAACAATGTATTATGTATCGAAGATGAATCCTTACATCACTACTCAGACCCTGAAAAGAAGAAAGAAATTCTTCAAAAAGATACCGAATTTCTAATAGAGATAATGAATGATATTCATTTCGACAATTAGAATTATCCTGTCTTAAATTCTCATCTATATGTCGATTTAACAATATCGTTTTTATCATAAACTATATGAATATTTAGAGGTCTCAAAATATACATAAAAATGTTTTGTCAGAAAGGGTAATTTATTATGAGTATGATTTTTGTAGGTATGGTTTTAATTGTTTCTAATTTCCATGGGATAGATGATATTCCTTATGAACATTTTTTCCATGAGCCATTACCTGTTGAGGGATTGCCAGACCTATCAGGTAGTGTCACTTTACCATTATGTGTTATAAAAAATAAATTTAATAAAGTATATCTCGGAACAAGTGAGGGACTATTTCTATTTTCAGAGGAAAATAATCAATGGGTGGAGGTATCCTGTCTAACAGAAAAAGGTCCTATTTTTGCATTAAAAGCAATAAATGAAAACCTGATTTATATAGGTGCGTGGAACGGCTTTTACATAATGTCCAATGATAAAAGCCAAAAAGTAGATGAGATTGGTGATGTGCCTATTTCCGCTATAGATATTGTTGGGGAGTGTATTATTGTAGGAGGTCCTGATGGAATATGGCTATATCAGCCTAACCATGGCTGGCAGAAAAAAGAAATGACTATTCCAAGGAGTATACGTAATATTACATTAGTAAACGCTGATAACTTTTGGATTGCAACAGAAATTGGGCTTGTTTATGTTAAAGGTGGAGAAAAGATACATTATCAACACAAAGAAGATAAGTTTAGTAAAAGTGATGAAGAGAAAGAATTAATCTCCAATAATTTATTATCGCTTTGTTCCTTATCTAATGATGAATTATGGGCTGGAGGTTTGGGAGGCATTACTGTATTAAGAAATGAGAAAGTAAAATACAAATACCTATATCATGAATTTCCAGGTGCTACGATAACGAAAATAGTCTATGACCCCCTTTCAGGTCGGATATGGATAGGTACAAATAATGGATTAGTATTATCAAGTCACGAACAAAATAAACCTAAAAAGGTATTTCGAAGTCGCCGTTGGTTATTGGATAACCACGTATCTGATATTGCTCTAAGTAACAACAATGTTTATATATCTACCTCAAAGGGAGTAAGTAGGTTAAGGATTGAAAATAAAACGTTATATGAAAAAGCAACAGTATTTGAGGAAATTGCCCGAAACCGACATACCCGTCCACCAGGTATTGTTGAAAAATGTCTATTACCGAAACGTGGTGATATTTCTATTTGGGAACCAGTAGATGACGATAATGATGGTGGATACACATGTATGTATCTTGCTGGATTGTCATTCCAATACGCTGTTACGAATAACGAGGCAATACGTCAAAGAGCCAAAGAGATTTTTAAGGCAATATTATTCTTAGAGCAAGTAACCGAATTGCCTGGGTTTATAGCACGGACGGTTGTTCCAAGTGATTGGAAACGAGTTAGTGACGCAAACGAGCAATTAACACCCCAGCAAAAGGCTACAATGAAAGTGGTAGACCCACGTTATAAACCTGTTGAAGAACGGTGGAGATTATCAAAAGACGGGAAGTGGTTGTGGAAAGGAGATACAAGTAGTGATGAGATTACTGCACATTTTTTTGGTTGGTCTATTTATTATGATTTATGTGCTGATGAGGAAAACAAACAACTCCTTCAACAGTTAGTGAAAAGGGTAATGGATAAAATTATTTTGGATGGTTATGTTCTTAAAGATATTGACGGGCATCATACCCGATGGGGTGTTTGGGCACCAGAACGATTAAAGCATGACCCTGACTGGACTAATGAACGAGGTATTAATGCTTTAGAAATTCTGTCTTACTTGAAAGCATCCTATCATATTACTGGTGATGAAAAATATCAGAACGAATACGAACGACTTCTTACTAATGAAGGATATGCACAAATTGTGCGACGGGCTAAAAATTATGGGCATTCTTCTATAACGCATATTGATGATGAACTTCTTGCTTTTACATACCCCGCTTTGTTCCGATATGAAAAAGATGAGCAATTGCTTAATATCTATCGTGAAAGTATTCAACATTGGTATCGTGGTATCGAGAATGAACAATGTCCGTTATATAACTTTATTTATGCGTGGTGTATGGGTTCAGACCCACATTTAGAAGAGTCGATTTACACATTACGTGATATTCCATTTGACCTAATTAATTGGACTGTAGATAACCGTTTCCGTGAAGATATTAAATTAGTAAGAGAACCCATCTTAGAGGATGTGCAAACTTCAAGGCTACTTCCTCCAAGTGAGACAGCTGTGATACGGTGGGATAAAAATCGCTGGGAAGCAGTACAAGGCGATGGTGGCTCAACGGAATGGGCACCCACATTTTATCTGTTCCCTTACTGGTTAGGTAGATACCTTGGCGTAATAAAATAATGCACCCCTAAATAAGATTTTCAATATAAATGGCTATTTCGTTAGAATACTTTCATCTTTTGGAGATGCGAATAAGTTTATTGTAACCATTTGTCTTTTAATAATCATATTTGCCTTAAAGGTTAATCATTAATGAGTTTTTCTTTGAACTGGAACTTTTTTTGGCATCTAATCGGTATAATAGGTGCTATTATTTTCTTTGGTCGATTTTATATTCAATGGATATGGTCGGAAAAAATGGGGAAAAGTGTTATACCACTCGTATTCTGGTATATGAGTGCGGTAGGCTCTATTATGTTATTAGCCTATGGTGTTTTTATCCTTTCCCCTGTGGGGGTGGTGAGTTATGGTTTTAACCTATTAGTATATGTTCGAAATTTAATTCATATCTGGCGTAGACAAAATAAACTTACCTCTCTACGGTATCATATTGCCCATGCCCTCATTATCGTTGCACTGCTTGTCTCAACTGTGGTTGTAACGTATGTGTTTTACCAAAAAATTTTTCATGTTCGTGAAATGGAACGTTCCATGGCAATTAGACATAGTATCTGGATTTTTATAGGTATTCTGGGACAATTCCTATTTGCTCTCCGTTTTTTAATTCAATGGTTAGCGACAGAGGTTAAAAAACAGAGCGTTGTGCCTACTATTTTTTGGTATTTAAGTTTGCTTGCCTCATTTTTGCAGATAATCTCATATACCTTCCAACGAGAATGGCTTTATGCTTTTGGACTATTTACGACACTTTTTGTTTATTTTCGTAATATCTGGCTTATCAGAAAAGGGCAAAAAGATATTTTGGAAACAAACGGAAATGAATAACAGATACCGTTTTTAACACTAACGAAAAGAAGCAGAACAGTTTAAAAAGGCGTTCCCAACGAAAGAAAAGCACATCACAACTTAGTTAAATTTATAATTCCCTTTATAATCCTTGAACCTGCACTTATTAATATGGTGGAGTCGAGGAGGATCGAACTCCCGACCTCATGACTGCCAGTCATGCGCTCTCCCAACTGAGCTACGACCCCACCGAAGGAACTATATTATAACCGAAAAACAGGTTTATTGTAAAGTAAAAGAATGCAATGGAATTTTATAATTTATTACAATGTTTAGAAGTAGCTTTATACAATCATAAAATAACTACAGAAAGGAAGTAACAAAATGAGGAGATATTTTGCCAAAAAAAATGTTTGTACTTTCTTTTTAATACTGTTTGCTTCTTTACTTTTTGATTTAAAAGGATATGGGGAGGAAGAGGCAAAGATAGAAAAACCTACTTATATATATGATAAAAGCGGACGCATTGTTATTTATCACGGTATCACGGTTTCAAATTCTGCCCGTAAAACAGAAGACTTTTTACCGTGGCAAAGTAAAGACGACTTCTCAAAGTTAAAAAATTGGGGGTTTAATTTAGTTCGGTATCTCATTTTCTGGGAAGCGATTGAACCCACATCTGGTATATATAACGAAGCATATATGCAAAGTACATTAGAACGACTACAATGGCTTGATGAATTAGGAATCGATGTTTTGTTATGCGTTCATCAAGATTTATTTAGCAGAAAATTCGGAGGAAGCGGTTTTCCATCATGGGCTATTCATGATAAAGACCTCCCTTTTACACCAGTGACTCCACCTTACAAAAATTATTTCTCAAAACCTGTGATGACGTGCTTCGATTACTTTTGGCGTAGTGAGATGTTGAAAAAAACATACATTGATATGTTGAAGTACGTTTTATCGAAGGTAGATAAACAGCCAAACTTGATTGGTATCGAGGTATTTGATGAGCCCTGGCCTCATATTGGACCTGGATTTGAACAAACATTTTTAACTGAATTTTATCAGAGAATCGATAAGATGATGCAGGAGAATAATTTTCAGACACGTATTTTCTTTCAACCTATGCTAATTTCAAGTGTGTTAATACCTACTGGCTTGCAATTTAAACCAACAGTCCCCTCAATTTACGCTGTTCGCTACTTTGACCCCCTTTACGACAATCAAGACGAAACGTATGGCAGAACGAACAACTGGATAATGTCTACCACAATTTCTCAGCGAGTTCGTGAAGCTAAACGTTGGGGCATCCCTATGATGATAACAGACTTCGGAGTAAACCTGAATATGTCAGGGGCATCACAATTCCTCGACGATTGGTTCAAACTTGTTGACCAATATCATTTGGGATGGGTTTATAACTCATATGACAAGGATACAGACAATCCGTATGCAATTCTTGATGGTGAGGGAAATGCAAAACCTATTTTAAGCAAATTGATTCAAACCTATCCTCAGCGAATTGCAGGCAAAAATCCATCATGGTTCGTTCGTGGAAATTTATTTAAGCTAACGTATGAAAACATCGGCATTAATTCGCCAACTGTAGTATTTATCCCTAAAAGTGATGTTGCCAGACAGGTTGTAGTTAATGGAAAATTTCAACCCTATGACCCACTTAGAAATCTATGTTTTGAATATGTTGCCTCACAGGATGAAAAAACTATAAATATTGTTGTCCAATGGTGAAGATAGGTAACACTTCACAAAGAAAATACTATGATACCAACAAATGACATAAATGCTTTTTTCCGTTCCTATGCTTCAAATCTATTTATACGAACAAAAAATAACACCTATTCTTTTAAAGACATCTTAATGAAGTCTGATGAATATCTTAAGCACATATCATCAATAGAACGGTGTAGAGTTGGGCTTTTGTGTGTTCCTTCTATAGAAACAATTGCTATTCTATTTACACTCATAAGGTTACAAGCCGAAATTATAGTGCTATCCCCAAAAGAACCTGAGAACAGGATACATTCGATATTAAATCAATTAGAAGCAGATATATTGCTCTGCACAGACAAGTACCTCAACAAATCGCAAATTAGATATGCTCCTATTCCTGTGTGTGCAATTGAAAAAATAGATACTATCAAATCACTCATCATTCCAAAAAGAATGAAGAGAAAGAGGGTTTCCAATGCACCCAGTTTTATTATCATGACTTCTGGCAGTTCAGGTTCTCCCAAAAGTGCAGTGTTAACAATAGATAATATGCTTGTCAATGCACATTTTAGTAATCGCAATATCTCCTTTAAGGAAGGTGATACTTGGCTATTATCGCTCCCTTTGTCTCACGTATCTGGACTGTCTATTCTATTTCGTGCAATAGAAGGAGGTGGGTGTATATATGTGCCTGAAAATCAAATTCGTTGGCAAGATACAGAATTACCACCCGAAATAACTCATATTTCTGTGGTAAGCACTATTATGAAGAGGATATTAGATAATAATAGGTTACCTGAAAATAATACCTTAAAAGCAATGCTTTTAGGTGGCGGACCAATTCCTGAAGGTCTTGTTAAGACATGCTATGCGAAAGGATTTCCTTTATATGTCACCTATGGATTAACGGAGATGGCTTCTCAAGTTACAACATCCACCCCTGAAGATACACTTGAACATCTACTTACAAGTGGTAAACCATTAATAAATGATACCGTTCACATCGAAGATGATGGGACCATCTCTGTCAATGGACCTTGTCGTTTCCTTGGATACCTAAAAAATGGAATTCTTGAAAAACCTTTTGATTCCCAAGGTTGGTTTAACACACAGGACTTCGGTGAATGGACCTCAGATGGTTATCTACGTGTTTTAGGTCGGAAGGATTTGGTGTTCATTTGTGGTGGTGAAAATATCCAACCTGAAGAAATTGAAAATTGTATGTTATCCAGTGGATATGTCGAAAAGGCTGTTGTTATACCATTGGACGATGCTGAATATGGAATGATACCTATTGCCTTTGTTGAATTTGCAAAAGGTTATAATGAAGACAAATTAAAATCATATTTAAAAGAGAGAATATCTGGGATTAAAATACCAAGATATTTCTACCCAATCCCAGAGGAATTTAATGTTACAGGTATCAAAGTATCTCGGAAAATATTGCAAAATTACGCTTATAAAAATATAAAAGTAAAGGATTGAAACTATGTTTCGAAGAACATCGGTCAGCCTTATATTTTTCTTGATATTTCTTTCCGTTTCTTGCAGTATCTCATGTCAACAACGAACAGTTGAAATCCCTATGAGTGACGGAGTGAAATTAAAAGCAGAACTTTGGCTTCCCAGTGCTTTAGGTTCTTACCCAGTGCTCCTTGAACGCACACCATATAATCGACGAGATGTAATTAAAATGCATAAACATTTGGTTGATAGCGGGTATGCCGTTCTGGTTCAGAATTTACGAGGGATAGGAGGCTCGGAAGGTTCCTGGGAAGTCTTTGGAAATGATAGCTGGGGAGGACCAGGAAGACAAGATGGGATAGATACCGTTAATTGGATAAAAAAGCGAAGATGGTGTAATGGCAAAATAGGGCTGTTGGGGTTTTCTGCTTCTGCTATATCAGCCCAATTACTTCTTTCAGCAGAACCCGAAGGTGTCCAATGTGCCTATCTTGTGGCAGGTTCAGATAATTTTTATGAAAGTATATTTCCTTATGGTTGCTACCGTAAAAACACAATAGAAGAATGGCCTCCTGCCCGTGAGTATTTGCCCGAAATTATAAAGCATCCTTCTTATGATGAATTTTGGGAGCGTAGAGATGCTCGTGCAAGAGCAGATAGGGTTAAAGTTCCAGTATACATTGTCGGCGGGTGGTATGACCTTTTTCAAAGAAGTTCCACCGAATTCTTCAGACTATTAAATACCAATGCTTCTTCCCCCACGTATGGAAAATGCAAACTGGTAATGCAGGCATTATCTCATGCTGCAACTCCAGGGGAACTGGTTATTGAGGACAGACAGAAAATAAACATTGATGAAAAAATGGGTAGTATGAAAGATTGGTTTGATTACTGGTTAAAAGGTGTAGACAATGGTCTGTATGTTAAACCATCGGTCGCTCTATTCGTCGTTGCTGACAATCAAAATCCGGGGGAAATAGGTAACACATGGCAATTCTATAATAACTTGCCATGGAGTTCTAACCCCATAACTCTGTATCTGCACCCAGAAGGTGTCCTTTTATTAAACGCAGTCGATGTAGAGGAAAGCTTTTCTACATATATATATGACCCCAATGACCCTACCCCATCTAAAGGTGGGAATAACCTAATGCCACCGTCAGGCCCGTATGACCAGCGTGAAATAGAACAAAGAAAGGACATACTCATTTTTACCTCACCGCCATTAAAGACACATCTTACATTAATGGGTCCAATAAAAGTTTATTTATACGCCTCGACGGATGTTAAAGATACTGATTTCGGGGCAAGATTTTGTGATGTATACCCTGATGGTAGGTCAATGCTTATGAATGAAGGTATGGTAAAAGCAAGGTATCGAAAAGATATTAGAACCGAAAACTTTATTAAACCAGGTCAAATTTATGAATATGAGATAGACCTATGGGATACCGCATTAGTTTTGCCACCAGAACACCGTATCCGAATAACTATCATTTCCGCCAGTAATCCTCGATATGAACCTAATCCAAATACTGGTGAGCCGTTTCGGCAACACACTCAATTTATAAAAGCCACAAATAACATTTATCACAGTAAAATATATCCTTCACGTGTAATACTACCAAGAACCGCACCTGAAACATTTGATATTTTCTAAACTGCTGAATAAATACCTCTCATAAAATCTTTTTTTGGAAAAGACACGTTAGTAAGTAAAAAAGACTAATGATACTAAATTTTTATGTGGTTTAACCGTAACAACTTTTTTGATTGAGAGACGTAAATTATGGTAATTTAATATAGATAGGTTAATAAAAATATGGCGCTCTTTTTTAGCACGTTGGAATTATAAGAATAGAAAGGGTTATTTTTTAAAATTTATAGTTTTAATAGAAATTTATTATGAATCAAAAGCATGATGTAATAAAACAAAAAAATAAGGAAGTTTTGGTAGTTATCCCAGCACGATACGGCTCTACACGCTTTCCTGGAAAGATGTTAGCCAATCTATGTGGTTATCCGCTTGTATATTACGCTTATCGTCAGGCAAAAAAGGCAACTTGTGCCACTGAAGTATTAGTTGCAACAGATGACAAGCGAATAAAAGAAGCGTTAGAACCATTAGGTGTGCCTGTGGTTATGACAAGAGCAGACCATGCAAGTGGAACAGACCGAATTGCTGAGGTAGCAGAAAAACGAACAGAAGGAATTATCGTTAATGTTCAGGGTGATGAACCACTTCTACCTCCAGAGTGCATTGATGCAACAGTGCAACCATTACTCCAGAATGATAACATTCAGATGTCTACTGCTTGTCGACCATTAAATGACCCTGAACAAATTCAGAACCCAAATGTGGTCAAGGTAGTATGTGATAAAAATCAATTAGCACTTTATTTTTCACGTTCTCCAATTCCGTATATTCGAGATGCAGAACAACAACAGAACCTTGACGGGATTTATTGGCAACATATAGGTCTTTATGTTTACCGTCGTGAATTCCTACTACACATCTCAAAATATCCACAAACACCTTTAGAGAAGTTAGAAAAATTAGAACAACTACGAGTCCTGGAACATGGATATTCAATAGCAGTTATTCCTACTGATTATGAAGCGGTGGGTGTCGATACACCGGAAGACCTTATTCGTGTTGAACAAATATTAAAAGTCAGAGAAAAGGAATTATAGATGACGGATAGAAAAACACCTGTAAAATATATATTCACAACAGGGGGTGTCGTATCCTCCATTGGTAAAGGAATCGTTTGTGCCAGTTTAGGACTTCTCCTCGAGTCGCGAGGTTATAAGATTGCAATTATGAAGATGGACCCATATATCAATGTAGACCCGGGAACAATGAATCCTTTTGAACATGGAGAAGTTTTCGTTACAGATGATGGTACTGAAACTGACCTCGACCTTGGTCACTACCAACGTTTTACAAATGCAAAATTGAGTCACCGAAGTAATACAACCACAGGGGCAATTTACAATACTGTAATAAAAAAAGAAAGGGATGGGGCTTATTTGGGAAAAACTGTTCAGGTCATCCCTCATATCACAGATGAAATAAAGAATCGTATTCGTGCACTTACTATTGATGAAGACGACGTGGACATTGCAATTATTGAAATAGGTGGTACGGTCGGCGATATTGAGGGGTTGCCGTTCTTAGAAGCCTTACGACAATTCCGACTTGAGGTGGGACCAGAGAATTGCTGTTTTATTCATGTCACCCTCGTTCCATATATTGAAGCGGCAAATGAATTAAAAACAAAACCGACACAACACAGTGTTAGAGCCTTGCGTGATATCGGTATTCAACCGAATATTATTATCTGCCGAACAGGGAAAAGTAAATTAGAAAAGGAACAAAGACAAAAAGTGGCTCTGTTTTGTGATGTTCCAGAAAAAGCCATTATCAATGCTCAAGATATTTCACCAGTTTATGCAATTCCTTTAAACTTTAAAGAACAAGACTTGGATGTAACCGTCCTTGATACTCTTGGCTTAGACCGTCGCGAAGGGAACCTCTCCGAATGGATTACCATGGTAAACCGACTTACAAACGCAACAGAAGAGGTTCGTATCGCTGCAATCGGCAAATATACAGGTCACGGTGATGCTTATAAAAGTATTAACGAAGCCTTTATCCATGCAGGTATAGCAAATAATTGTAAAGTTATATATCAATGGATTGATTCTGAACGGTTTGAGCCTGGAAAAGAGAAGCCAGAAGAGGTCCTCAATGGGTACCATGGAATTCTAATAGGACCGGGATTCGGAACACGGGGTATCGAAGGGAAAATTAATGTTGCTCAATATGCCCGTGAAAATAAAATTCCATATTTTGGTATATGTCTGGGCATGCAAGTAGCAGTTATTGAAATTGCTCGAAACTGTCTCGGCCTAAAAGAAGCTCATACAACAGAGGTAAATACACAAACACCACATCCTGTTATTTCCTTACTCACAGAACAGAAGGGTATCTCCTCTAAAGGTGGAACAATGCGATTGGGAGCCTATCCTTGTGAACTACAACCCAACACACATGCCTTTCAAGCATATAAACAACCCCTGATTTATGAACGGCACCGACATCGTTACGAGTTTAACAACGCTTATCGTGAAATGTTCTTATCAAAAGCAGACCTTATTATTAGTGGCATTCACCACAGAAAATTAATGGATATCGAAGAAGAATTGGTCGAGATTATCGAACTTAGTCCTAAAAAACACCCTTGGTTCTGTGCCTGCCAGTTCCACCCTGAATTCAAAAGTACACCATTAAAACCACAACCTTTATTTTGTGACTTCATAAAATCAGCATTGGAATATAAAAAAAGAAATGGAAAATGAGTTAACACCCGATACCTTAGCATGGATTTGTAAAAATGCGGAGCAGGCATGGCAAGAAGGAGACCCTAAGAAACTTCAATTTTGGGAAGACCAAAAAAAAGAATTTCAGAAAAAATGTTATAAAAAAATAGAGGGACTATCAAAACAAATTTCTATCCTCCAAGCTCAACAGGAACTATTAATTCAGAAAACTATTAGCAACGAATATACGCCAGAAGAAGCAAATCAACTTAGTCGACAAATTTATCAGTATAAAGAAAAGATACTTAAACAAATACAGTTTTACAAACAATTAGCAGAGTTACAGATCACAACCGCTGAATCTGGAATACCACAACCTGCAAGTAACCAACACATTATCCAACAAATAGAAGTACACACAAATTTCCCAAGAATAATTAATGTGTCAGAATTTCTTTCTCAAATGTGGAAAAAGTTACTACGTAGTATATTTTTAACAAATACAGGACAAATTATTTTATGCTCAATCATTCTAATAATAGCGGTATACCTCACATGGACATGGAACACCCGGAATCAACAACCAAAATTTGAATTGCAAACTCCCAAACAAGACAATTTAATAGTCATTCGGTATGCTAATCATGGCATGTTTAAGTCAAAACTATATATAAGTAAGACAAAAAATTGGGATTTTCCACCATATCTATATAGATTAGAATGTTTTGTAGAACAATCAGAGGAAGGGAAAAAATTACCCATTGAACTGCCCCTCAACTGTTTTTATATAAACGATGCTATTTTATCCCCTCTAATAACAACGACTGTTGAAGTTCAACCTGGCTCAGAAAAAGAATTGGCAATTGACACACAATGTATCACCCGCACCTTCCCTGAAGCCAAAAAAATCATCCTAAACATTAAAACATTTTACCTTCATAAACAAGTCTTCCACCACATCCTACCATTAGAAAAACCACCCACCTAAAAAATTT
>DAOSBX010000033.1:0-32700 GCA_035361075.1 Candidatus Hydrogenedens sp.
TAAAGTTTGTTATAATATTATCCCTTCTTGATGAAATAAAATTGTAAAGAGTAAGATTATATTTATAAATAAGAAAGGAAATGCAATGCCAAAAAACATTTATGAAAAGATATGGGATGCACATTTGGTTCATACACCTGATGACCAGGACCCTATTATTTATATCGACAGGCACTATATCCATGAAGTAACGTCACCGCAAGCATTTGAAGGACTAAGAATTACAGGTAGAAAAGTGCGTCGTCCTGATTTGACTTTTGCTACGATGGACCATAATATACCGACAACGAATCGTGATAAACCGATTGCAGACCCGATGTCTGCGTTACAGGTAGAGACATTAAAAAATAATTGCAAGGAATTTGGTATCCAGTGTTTTGATATGCATGACCCACGAAATGGGATAGTTCATGTTGTGGGTCCGGAGTTAGGATTAACACAACCAGGGATGACGATTGTTTGTGGAGATTCTCATACTTCAACACACGGTGCTTTTGGTGCACTTGCGTTTGGTATTGGAACAAGTGAAGTGGAGCATGTCCTTGCTACGCAAACATTATTGCAAAGAAAATCTAAGACAATGGAAATTTGTATCACAGGCAAACTACCTATAGGTGTTACTGCAAAAGACCTTATTATGCATATTATCGGTAAAATAGGAACAGATGGGGGCACAGGTTATGTAATTGAATACACAGGAGAAGTTGTTAGAAACCTTTCTATGGAAGGTCGTATGACTTTGTGCAATATGACCATAGAGGCAGGTGCACGAGCAGGGCTAATTTCTCCTGATGAGACGACTGTGAAATATTTATTAGGAAGACCTTATATTCCAAAACATATCCCCGAAGAAGAACTGATAAAACTCTGGTTGTCATGGGCATCTGACTCTGGCTGTTCTTATGATAAAACAATAATCATTAATGCTAAGGATGTAGAACCGCAAGTAACATGGGGAACATCTCCCGAAATGGTTGTTCCTATTTCAGGCAGGGTTCCTGTGTTAAATGAGATACAGGATACAAACCGCAGAAATGCGGTTAACAAAGCCCTCCAATATATGGGTCTTGAAGAAGGAACTCCTATCGAAGCCATCGAAGTAGATAAGATATTTATTGGTTCCTGTACAAATGGAAGGATTGAGGATTTACGAGAAGTGGCAAAGGTTGTGAAGGGTTATAAAGTTAATAAGAGAATAAAGCAGGCAATAATTGTTCCAGGTTCGATGTTAGTAAAGAGACAAGCGGAACAGGAAGGATTACACAATATTTTTATAGAAGCAGGTTTTGAATGGAGAGAACCAGGTTGCTCCATGTGCCTCGCAATGAACGATGACCGCTTGAATCCTGGTGAACGTTGTGCCTCCACTTCAAATCGTAACTTCGAAGGTCGTCAAGGTAAAGGAGGACGCACACACCTTGTTAGTCCAGCCATGGCTGGAGCCTGTGCTATTACTGGACATTTTGTTGATATTCGTAAATGGAAATTTAATGAATAAAAGGAGATAGAACAGTGGAGAAATTTACTGTATTAAAAGGAATTGTCGCACCTTTAGATGCGAGAAATGTAGATACAGACCAGATAGTTCCGAAACAATTTTTGAAACGAATACAGAGAACAGGTTATGAAGATGTCCTTTTTTATGATTGGCGTTATCTCGATGATGGGAAAACACCCAATCCGCAATTTGAGATGAATGCACCACGTTATAAAGGTGCTACTATTTTATTGACACGTGACAATTTCGGTTGCGGTTCGTCACGGGAGCATGCACCATGGGCATTAAAGGACTATGGTTTCCGTTGTATTCTGGCTATTTCATTTGCCGATATTTTTTACAATAATTGTTTTAATAACGGAATTTTACCTATTACCTTGTCACCAGAAATAATCGAGCAATTATTCAATGAAGTTCGTGCTAAAGAGGGGTATACATTAAAGATTGATTTAATAAATCAACAAATTACCAAGCCAGATGGGGAACAAATGCATTTTGACATCCATTCCTTCTTAAAGGAACGTTTATTAAATGGATGGGACCAGATAGGTCTCACATTGCGATTTGAAAAATTAATAGACCAATTTGAAAAGAAACATCCTCTGAAGTTATGAAACAAAACATAATTTCAGAAAGGAGGAATGAACATGCCTTTATACACATATCAGGTAATTCACGAGGACGGTAGCGAAGGTGAAATTATCGAAGTGTTTCAAAAGGCAGGTGAGCCTCCTTTACAGTTCCATCCACAAACAGGCGAAAAAGTAATTCGGATATTTAAGCCTGCACATATTGCAGGTTGGGCTAATGAACGGATGGCAAAACAAATGTTAAGTGACAAAAACCTTGCTGAAAAAGGTTTTACAAAGTATGTTCGCTCAGGCAAAGGTTATTATGAAAAAACAACAGGAAAAGAAGGACCGCCTACAATAAATGTCAATGGACCATAATTCGCTTGAATATTCCCTATCTATTTTTATATGCTTTAATAAAATTTGTTAAATTAACTCAGGAGGTATATATCATGAGTGTAAGAAAATTCTCAACGTTTTTAATTGTTTTGTCCCTATTCTCAATATTAATTTTATCTTCTGGCTGTGGTTCTATGCCGTGGAAGAAGAATAAAGACCAACCGCCTCCTGTGGAACTGTTAGATGAGACGAAGGCGGAAACATCAACTGGATTGCCAGAAGGAACTACAACTCTTGTGCCAGGAACTCAGCGATTTAAAGACGTTCCGTTACCAGATAAGGTAAAAGAAGATTTTGACCGTTCGTATGTATATGAATCGAGCACTATGCAAGTAGGTCGGATGGTATACAACATCAGAGCAGATGTAAATGATATTGCCCAGTTTTATATTAAAGAATGCCCCAAAAATGGGTGGAAATTGGATAATGTTATCCAAGGAGATGGAATACAACTAAATTATTCAAAAGAGGGAAGAAAACTTCAAGTTAATATACGTTCTCGAGGAATTGGAAGACCGAAACAGCTAATTACAACATTAACACCTTCTGAATAATTATAAATGAGCCGTGTTATTGTTTCTTTAAGATTTATAGGCATATTATTACTTTTAAGTATTGCGGGAAGTACTTTTATTTTAACTTCCTGTAATACTGTTAAAAGGATAGATATTCCTCTCTTAAATAAATCTGCCTCATCTGAGCGAGAGCAAATAATTTCTGTTCTTGATTCCGTTGAGAGACTGGTTGAAAGGAAACAATTACGAAAAGCAATGGATTATATTTCATTGGATTATAGAGACGAACAAAATAGAAAATACAATGATATTAGAGAATATTTGCAAGGTATTATTCGAGATTACAGAGTTATACGTATTACAAGAGCAACACCAGAAATAAACATAGAAGGTAATAAAGCGACAGTTATCGATACATTTGGAACTATTGCAGAGCCTTTTGACCCTGTGCAAGGAGTTCCTGTAAATATTCAGGGGAAAGTAATCATCACATTACAAAAAGAGTCCGATGGATGGAAAATTATTTCTTGGAGTCCTCTTTTGTGATTTTGTTCTACCCCTGAGTATATCGGTATAATTCTTAACTTAATAACATTAATAAACAAATATGAAGGGGATTTTTATCTATGCCAATTCGTAGACAGAAAAAAAGAAAGACAGAAGTAAAAGACATCATGCCCAATATGGAAGAGCCTAAAAACCAATTACTTTTATGGTGGGCTCACATTAAAGAGAATATTTACCTTTATTCTTTTTCAGTGTTATTTATTTTGTTGTGCGTTATCATCGGTGGATTTTATGGGTCCTATAAATCATCAAAAACAAAAGATGTAATGACAAAGTATGCCAGTGCTGTCTTAAAAGAGGATTTGCAAGAACGACTGGATGCACTTAAACCATTATTGGATATAAATGCACCGTTATCAGCCGAAATTTTATATGTATATGGCGAAACAGCAATGGCTTTAGGGAAACTTGACGAGGCGGAAAACGTCTGGAAAAAACTTTGTGATAAATATCCACAATCCGAATGGGTTCCTAATGCACGTGAAGGATTAGGCTACTTGGAAGAATTAAGAAAGAACTATGATAATGCCATCAATATTTATAAAGAAATTAAAGAAAAGTGGAGTAATTCGTATATAGCGAAAAGACAATCATTTAATATCGCCCGTGTTTTAGAAGCAAAGGAGGATTTAAAAGGAGCGATTGAAGAATATAAAAAGCAACAAGAAGAATTCCCAGATTCATCAATTGCAAATAAAGCAAAAAGTGCCCTCGAAAAAATAAAAACAGAGCATCCTGAATTATTCCCTGAAGAAAAGAAAGAAGAAGAAACTCAGCAAGGTACTACAAAAGATGAAGTGAAAGAAAATACTGGAAATTTAGAGACCCAGAAAACCGTCAGTGAACCAGTGGAATCTTCTTCCCAACAAGAACAGCAATAAGAGTTCTCTACAAAAATAATATAAAAAGTCTATATGCACAAAACAATGATAATGAGGGGTTACCACACTTATGAATCAAGAGAAGAAAATCATCCATGTCGTTGTTAATACCCATTGGGATAGAGAATGGGTATATCCATTTGAGGAAACGCGACTTTTATTAGTCGAATTTATGGACCAATTGATAGAGATTTTAAAGAAAGACCCTGATTTTCATTCCTTTACATTAGACTCCCAGACTGTTTGCCTTGAAGATTATCTTGAATTAAGACCTGAAAAACGAGAAGACATTGTTAACCTCGTTCAGTCTGGAAAACTTATTATCGGTCCCTGGTACTCATTACCAGAAGAATTCATTGTTAACGGCGAGTCGTTAGTTCGTAATTTATTAATAGGACATCGAGTTGCCCAATCTTTCGGGAAAGTATCAAAAATTGGTTATACCCCTTTTAGTTATGGACAAACATCACAGATGCCTCAAATATACAATGGTTTTGGAATCGATACAATTATTTTCTATCGAGGAATAAATACACCTAAAAGCGAATTTATTTTTGAAGGACCTGACGGGTCTCGATTATTAGGAATGCGTTTTGGATGTTTGAGTCGTTTCAGTTATTACATTTACGTCTATCGCGTGTTACGTTATGGCTCCGATGATGTCTATGCATTTTATAACTGGGATAGAGGAGCAGGTCCTTTACGTCTTGCTTCTACAAGTAGACCCCGAGCTCATTATTACATTACAGACCCTTCGAACAAGATGTGGAATGTAGAACCCATTCAAGAACAACTTCAAAAATTAGTCAACGACGAATCACAACATTTTACTACACCTCATATATGTTGTATGGAAGGGTTTGACAGTTCTTCTCCTGATGAAAAGGAATCCGAGATTATTAAACTTTGCCAAAAACTTTTGCCTGAACATGAGATTCGTCTATCAAATTTAGAAGAATTTATGCAGGCAATGCGAGAATGTGTTAAGAATCCAACCGTAATTTATGGAGAAAGTAGAGACCCTGGAGCAACAGGAAAATGGACCCACCTTATGGGAGATGTTATTAGTGCGCGATTCCGAGTAAAAAAGGCAAATCATCAATCCGAAATGATGTTACAACGAGGTGCAGAACCATGGTGTGCTATATCGAATGTGTTAGGTAAAGAATATTTTAGAAATGCATTGACACGTGCATGGAAACTCCTATTACAAAATCATCCTCATGACACAATTACGGGTGGTGGAATAGACCAAATGGAGAAGGATGCTCTTTCACGAGCAGAACAAATCTCTATTATTAGTGAAGGATTAATGCGTCGTGCACTACAACATATCTACTCTAAAATCAATCTATCGAATGTCCCAGTAAAAGAGAGTGTGTTTGTAGTGTTTAATCCAAGCCCATTTGAACGCAACCACGTTTTATCTGTGTATATTGATGTCCCTGAAAATATGGGTTATGAATCTTTCGAAATTATAGACCCAGAAACGAATACCGTATGTAGCATGCAAGTACAAGAGCAATTCGAGACTGGAACCCTCGTCAGAAATCTTCAAGACATATCTATTGAATTAAGGTCAAAACGATTTCTTACCCATGTTGATGTTAATAATATACCAGCATTAGGGTATAAGACATATTACGTTAAACCAGCAGAGAACAACCCACCTATAGAAGTCAACAATATTTTTAAGACCCCATTTATTTTAGAAAATGAGTATCTGTACATAACGTTTAATAATGACGGAACATTTAATCTAACGGATAAGGAAACGGGTAGTAAATTTACAAATCTGCATTACTTTGAAGATACAGGTGAAACTGGGCATTCATGGATACACATGGAACCAGACGAGAACGAGACGATATATTCCTATGCTTCCCCTGCTAAATTTGTAGTTGAAGTTAATGGGCATTTATTAACTCGAATACGTATTGACTATGTGATGAACATACCATCTGGTCTCGAAAGAAATATAACTGAATTAGACAGAGAAGCAGAGAAGAATTATACAAAACGTAAAGAAGAAAAAGTCCCCTTAGACATAACAAGTTATTTTACGTTAAGGAAGGGAAGTCGTCAGTTAGAAATCACTACAAAGGTGAAAAATAATGCCAGAAATCACCGTTTAAGGCTTATATTCCCGACAGGACTTGAAAAAGCAACACATAGTTTTGCAGAAATGGCTTTTGATGTTGTCCGTAGACCTATCCATGTTTCAACCGATAATCCATATTATGGAAGGCCAAATCCACAATATCCGATGCATCGCTTTGTCGATGTCTCTGATGGAGAAATAGGCTTTGCGGTGATAAATAATTGTGGTTTGCGAGAGTATGAGGTTATGGATGAACCTATTCGGCCAGTAGCAATAACTTTATTCCGTGCCTTTACGTTTCGTAATGCACCTATTTTTGGTAGATGGGATGTTTACCCAGAAATGGAACTATCACAGTGTCTTGGCGAACTTGAATTTTCCTATTCTATATATCCCCATAAAGGCACATGGGAAAATGGCGTTATTAAGGAAGCCGAGAAATTAAATGCAAATTTAGAACCTGTTCAAGCAGGACCAATAAAGGGGGGATATTTACCTTTATCCCAGAGTTTTTTAGAGATAGAAGGTGAACCGCTCCAGATAACTGCATTAAAATTAGCAGAAGATAGGAATAATAGGCTTATTGTTCGCTTTTATAACCCATCAGACAGGCAGGTATTAAGTACAATAAAGTTTAACCTACCTATTACGGATGTGTGGTGTACAAATCTAAATGAAGAGGATGTTAATAAAGTATCTATTACTAACAATACAGTGCAGTTATCCGCAGAACCTAAAAAGATAATTACATTAGCATTGGATTTTAGTTCTTAATTGATAATGACTAAATCTTCACTTCTTCCACAAGATTAAGCGTGTTTAGTATCTCTTCCTCTTTGGGTTCTACTGTTATTGGTTGCTCTGCCACAGCTATCGCATTATCTGGGTCTTTTAGCCCATGTCCCGTTAGAATACACACAATTTGTAATTTATCACCTACAAATGGTGTTTGATTATCAAAATAACCATTTTCGGAAAGTTTAATAACCCCTGCTATACTCGCAGCACTTGCTGGTTCTGCAAAAACACCTTCGGTCCGGGCTAACAATTTGTAGGCTTCTCTGATTTCATGGTCAGTAACCATACCGATAACACCACCCGACTCATCCCTTGCATTTTCAGCACCCTTCCAACTTGCGGGATTGCCAATTCGGATTGCAGTTGCAAAGGTCTGCGGATTTTCAACAGGATGTCCCAAAACGATAGGTGCTGAACCTGCCGCCTGAAAACCTAACATTTTAGGCAAATTCTTTGCCTTACCTATCTGGTAATATTCCTTATATCCTTTCCAATACGCTGTAATATTCCCAGCATTCCCAACGGGCATGGCTTGAAAATCTGGAGCAAATCCATTAAAAGAATCTACAATTTCAAATGCCCCTGTCTTCTGTCCCTCAATTCGGTAAGGGTTAACCGAATTTACAAGAGCGATAGGATATTCACTACAGATTTTTCGAACCAATCGGAGTGCATCATCAAAGTTTCCTTTTATCTGAATAACTTTTGCACCATGTATCATGGCTTGTGATAATTTTCCCAGAGCAATTTTACCCTCAGGAATAAGGACAGCACATTGAATACCCGCTCGTGCCGCATAAGCAGCAGCTGATGCCGAAGTATTCCCTGTAGATGCACACATTATCACCTTAAAGCCTTCCTCTTTGGCTTTCGTAACTGCGACAGTCATTCCACGGTCCTTAAAAGAACCTGTTGGGTTCAATCCCTCGTATTTGAGCCATATATTAATCTTTGGATGTATTGCTGAACTTAGTGTCGGTGCTTTTACTAAAGGTGTTCCCCCTTCATTTAAAGTTACAATAGGGGTATTAATACTGATAGGTAAAAACTCCCGATATCGCTCAATAATACCTATATTTTGCATAAAAATACTCCATCAGTTTAGGTTTCTACAAAACTCGTATTAACTGTGTAGGTTCAACAATGCATTCTAACTTGTCTATTTCTAATATTGCAGACTGCACACTGGATTCTAATGAATCATGGGTCATAATAACGACATGAACTGGAAGTGCTTCATGATACTGTAAGGTTTCTTTTTGATGACATGAGGAAATACTAACACGATGCTTTCCCAAAATAGTGCAGATTTGCCCTAACACTCCAGGATAATCTTTCGTAGTAAACCGCAAATAATAACGACTACGAAGTAGCCCCATATCCCGAATATTTAGATTATGGTAATAAATAAATGGTGGAGAAGTAGGAGAATTTTTTCTACGTGCAATATCTAACAAATCACTAATAACCGCAGTTGCGGTCGGAAATCTCCCAGCACCTTTCCCGTAATATAAAGTTGGTCCTGCAGAATCGCTTTCAACATATATCGCATTAAATTCATTACGAACAGAAGCAAGAAGGTGATTTTGGGGAACAAAAGTTGGATGTACACGTGCTTCTATCTCACCATTTATTTTACGAACAATGGCAAGAAGTTTAATCACATAGCCCATCTCATTAGCGTACGAAACATCACTATATGTTATTTTGGTAATACCTTCAATATAAATTTCATCAAGATTAACAGGAGTGCCAAAACAGAGACTTGCTAATATCTGGCATTTATGAGCCGTATCAAATCCTTCAATATCCAAATCAGGTGGAGTTTCCGCATAACCGTTCGCTTGTGCTTCTTTTAACACGGCTTGGAAATCAAGTCCTTCATAGGTCATACGGCTTAAAATGTAATTACATGTTCCATTTACTATACCGTATACCGCTTCGATATGTGTGGTAGATAGAACCTCTTTTAACGTTTTAATAATAGGGATAACACCTCCAACGGAAGCTTCAAATTTTAATTCTTTTCCAGATTGCTCCGCTATTTCACATAGCTCAGTACCATATTTTGCAAGAAGCATTTTATTCGCTGTTACTACATGTTTCCCTGCTTTTAATGATTTGATAATAAATGTCTTTGCTGGTTCTAATCCTCCTATAAGTTCGCAAACGACATCCACCTCAGGATTGTTTAGGAGAGAATCAATATCTGCAGAAACAGTAACATTGTTTAAATCAAAAGGTTTTAATAATTCTGGTTTAATTTCAACAACGTGTTTTAATTCTAATTCAACGTCTGTTTGATTTTTTATATGTTCATAGTGATTTAGCAAGAGATGTATAACACCTCCACCTACCGTTCCAGCACCAATAACACCTACATTTAACTTCATGAGAATCTCCTCATCAACAGGATTCATTTCATATGTATTTAATACAAATCGGTATCTATTATACACATAGGATTGGTCGGACTAAAATATTCTCCCTCCTGTACAAGTATCTCTTTAAGTCTGCCAGACACAGGAGCAGTAACTATATATACAGCCTTATCTGTACATATCTCTACTAAATCTGTTTCTTTTTGAATAACGTCTTCTAACTTGTAAAACCACTGCGAAACTTGAACCTTATCATCTGGTTCATCTGATTTTGCTTCATCTGGAATATAAACATAAAAATCCATAGATACTCAACCTCCTTTTGTATTGTCACACCAGAAATCAGCATGATAAGAACTACGAACTTCAGGACCCGCAATCACTGTTAAGGATAGGTGCTCCTTTGCCCAATGAGCGTAAAACTCAAATTCATTCGGTGAAACAAACCTTGATACTGGTACCTGCCTTTTAGTCGGTTGTAAATATTGTCCAATTGTAACTATTGAACAACCTACTTTTGAAAGGTCTGTTAATGTTTGTAGAACTTCCTCCTGAGTTTCTCCTAATCCAACCATGAATCCTGATTTTATAATGATATGTGCATCAAAACTTTTAGCAGTTTCTAAAACATTTAATGAACGCTCATAAGAACATTTCGAGTCTCTTACCTTAGAACAAAGGCGGTTAACTACTTCTACATTATGGGAAAAAACGTCAGGATTAGAGGATAGAACTGTTTGGATTGCGTGTTTATCCCCTTGAAAATCTGATGCTAAAATCTCTACTTTTTTCTTCGGAAACTTTCTTTTTATCTCCTTGATAACCTCCGCAATGTGCTTGGCTCCTCCGTCACTGAGGTCATCACGTGTAACCATGGTGAGAACAACATAACGAAGGTTCATAAACTCTATACATTCAATAATTCTATCTTTTTCTAAAGGGTCTGGAGGCAAAGGACGGCCTTTCGAGACGGAACAAAATACACATGCTCTTGAACAAATCTCTCCCAATAACAAAAAGGTAGCAGTCCGCCGTGACCAGCACTCACCTCGATTCGGACATAGAGCACTCTTACAAACCGTTGATATGTTATTTTTTGAAAGAAAATTGTAGACCTCATTAAGTTCCTTTGTATTAGGAATCCTAAATCGAATCCATTCTGGAAATTGTAATTTATCTGTCGTTTTGGTATTCATCATGATTATCCATCTATAAAAAATAACATATAATTATATCATGGATTTCAAAAGATGATAAAATACTTTCAATTTGTTATAATTTGTTATAATCTTTTTCAACTAAATTTAAACTCGTCTAAAAGGACTGGTCATCATGAGTAAAGACGAGGACAAAAAAGAATCAAAAACGTTATTTGGTAAATTAAGGTTTCGCCAATGGAATGAGGTTCTTCAGGCAAATCGAACACCTCAAGACGAAACGAAACCGCAACAACAACCAAAAGTGGAAACGGAAAAATCAACATCCGCTCCGCAAACTACCACTCCAAAAACAGGCGACAGTGAAAATATAAATATCCCAAAACCAACAAAAACAGGATTAAAAGTTATGATAATCCCTGAAAATGTATATATTGAAGGCTCTGTAAGAGGTGAATGTGATGCAGAAATTTACGGTAAAATCAACGGGAATATCTTAGTTAAAGGAAATCTTATTTTAGGTAAAACAGCAGAAGTCAAAGGTAGTATAAAAGCATTATCCTCTTCGATAGACGGTATCGTGGAAGGTAAAATCGAATCTACAAATGATGTTGAAATTGGTCCTAATAGTAAAATTCAAGCAGAACTCATTTCGGGTCAAAGGATAGTTATCTCTGGACAAGTAAATGGGAGTGTTCAAGCGGAAATCGGAGTGAAATTATTGCAGTCTGCAAAACTTAATGGGGATATCATAGCCTTAAAATGGATTAGTGTTCAGGAGGGAGCCATTTTCAACGGAAATTGTATAATGAAAAAACAACAGCAACAACACATTCCTCAACAATCTCCAACAGTTGGGTTAAACCAAAATCAACAAATTAAGAAATAAAAGTTATCAACTTTTTACATCCCAGTATCGTATTATAATAAGTAAATATCGTATTAACTATAATTAAAAGGAGGAGTTTATGCCAATATACTTTTTCCATCCAGCTGATTTACTATTAATTCCCGCAATAATATTAGCACTATGGGCTCAGATGAAGGTTCAACATGCATACAAAAAATATATGTCCATTCCAAATCGTCAGAGAATAACTGGTGCCCAGGTTGCCCAATGGATTCTTGATAAAGAAGGTATTTCAGATGTTGGCATTGAACCTATTTCAGGTGAATTAACAGACCACTATGACCCGAGTAGCAAAACGGTTCGACTTTCTGAACCCGTATATTACGGGAATAGTATTGCCTCTATAGGAATATCTGCCCATGAATTAGGTCATGTTATTCAGCATGCAAGAAGTTACGCACCAATGCAGGTCAGACAATTCATATACCCTATAAGTTCTATAGGTTCCTATTTAGCCTTTCCAATTATATTTATAGGTTTTCTTTTAACCCATGCTGGTATCCATGCACAATGGTTAATTAATGTCGGAATTTATCTATTCTCAGCGGCGGTCTTTTTTACTGTTATTACGTTACCAGTTGAATTTAACGCAAGCAGACGTGCTATAAAAATATTAGCTAATGGAAATGTATTGACACAAGATGAATTGGCAGGGGTTAGAGAGGTCCTAAATGCAGCCGCTTTAACTTATGTAGCTGCAGCAGCAAGTGCTATACTTCAATTAATACGAATTTTAATTATTTTCCGAGGCCGTGAATGATATTTATCAAAACGGGATTTTATTCTACGATAAAAAAATTTTTTACTTTAATTTTTCTTTTGTATGCATGCCTAACATTTCTTGCCAGTGGTGAAGATAATTCAGAACCAATAAAACTCCGCTCTGAAGGTTATGCGGTTGGACCTTCCTACTTAGTTCGACAAATGGCTGTTGAGCAAGCACAAAAAAATGCAATTGAAAGATATATCCTCTCATTTCTGCCCGAAGCCTATTTAAATTACCTCAAACCTATTTTGAATAAATCATCAGTGTATATAAAAAATGCTAAGATTTTGAATGAAAACACAATAAATGACAAAGCAACCATAGAATTAGAGGTTGAGTTGGATGAAGAGTCTATTGATAAAGATGTCGCAACGTGTTTAATTCCCTATACCCCAGACTTACCCGTTATTTCGTTGTTAATCTTAAATTCAAATACAACGGATTCAGATAATATTATTTATGAAGAATCACAAGTCTCTTTCAATGCAATTGAACAAAAATTAAAGAACTTAAAATTTTCAGTTGAAAAGATAAATTTAAATAAGGAAGGAATTAGTTCCAAAGAGATAAATATACTTATAAATCAAGGATTAGATGGAAAGAAACAAATAGCCCTATCTCAGGAAGCAGATGTGGTTATTTTAGGAGTAAACAAATACGAAATAATGCAAAATATGCCTGATAGTCAAGTTGCAAAATGTAGATGTATTTTAACTATAGAAATCCTTCATAGTGAAGATGGGAAACTTATCAATGCTTTTAATATAAGTTCGTCCGTTCAGAGTAAGGATTATAAAGAAGGAATGATACAAACTGCAGAAGACTGTGCATTAAAATCTATCCCAAAAATTGTTACGTACTCATTTTTAGCAGGCTTGAGTAAGGACGACGATAAAAAGAATATATATATCTATTTTGAGAATTTCAAGGATAATATGATTGCAAAGAATGTAATGGATTTATTGGAAACAATAACGTATGGATGCCAAACAGAGGTTTTATTCGAATCAAAAAAGAGAATTAAGTACAAACTTTATTATGATGGTCCCATCGTTCATATTGTTGACTCTGTAACCAATAATCCCGAACTTAAAAACAAAATAATCATACAAAAAGTTTTAGATAGAAAAATATATATTAGACCAGCCGAAAATTAGTAAGGCATAATAGGTCATTTTTTATCAAGTTCTCTCTCAATTACTTCAATTACAGAAGAATCGTCAGGTTTTACTTTAGGCTCAAAACGAGCAACTGTTTTGCCATCTTTACCGATAAGAAACTTAGTAAAGTTCCACTTGATACTCTCACTAAAAGGGGCATTATCTTCAGAGGTGAGGAACTTATATAAGGGACAAATGTCAGCCCCATCAACAGAGACTTTCTCAAATACAGGAAACGTTATTTTATAGTTAATTTCGCAAAATGTTTTAATTTCTTCACTGCTTCCTGGCTCCTGATTCATAAAATTGTTTGCAGGAAAGGCAAGAATAACAAATCCCTTATCTTTATACTTCTGATATATACTTTCAAGTTGTTTATATTGTGGAGTAAAACCACATTTTGATGCTGTATTAACAATCATAACCACCTTACCTTTATATTGGGCTAAATCTATCTCTTCCCCACTAATGGACTTAACCTTAAATTTTAGTGGAGTATCCTTACTTCTTTGTTCTGCGGAAATGTTTTTTTGAGGTATTAAACCCAAAACAAACGAAACAAATAAACTAATAATGAAACGGTATAGTAAATAAATATTTCTCATATCTTTTTCCTTTCTTGGTTTGTGTTATTTGAAATCCGCTATGTTTAACAAATTTACTTAAAATAATATTTCGATAGATAGATAAACAAGTATTATAAGTAAAGCACTTTAATAATGTATGATATAAAATATAAGGATAAAAAATGAGGGTGTAAATATGAAACAAGATTCCAAGAAAAAAGTAATACATTTTATAGGACATGCTCATATAGACCCTGTGTGGTTATGGAGGTGGACGGAAGGGTTTACCGAAGTTAGAAGCACATTTTCAAGTGTATTAAATCTGATGGAAGAGTTCCCACAGTTAACCTTTACTGCTGGAAGTTCTTTCTTTTATGAGTGCATCATGAATACAGCACCAGGACTATTTGAAAAAATAAAAAAGAGAGTAGATGAAAAACGTTGGGAAATTGCCGGTAGTTTTTATGTTGAACCTGATTGTAATTTGCCATGTGGTGAATCCTTTGTCCGACATGGTTTGTATTCCCAGAAATTTTTTCAAAAAGTGTTTAAGAAAAAAGCAGTAGTAGCATTTGCCCCTGACAGTTTTGGCCATGCTGGAACACTACCCCAAATATTCTCAAAACTGGGAATTAAATATTATGTTTATATGCGTCCTTCCCCAGACACGGAAAAAGAATACCCCGAGGGAACTACGTTCCGTTGGTACTCTAATGACGGTTCTTCTGTGATTGCATCTGTAATACCAGAAAGCTATGGTGGAGAAACGGATGAAGTAATGAGAAAAGTTAATAACATCACTAAATATAAATATTGGAATAAAAACCAAACCGATTTTCTGTGCTTTTTGGGTGTATGCAATCATGGTGGCGGTCCAACACGAAATACAATAGAAACCATTATAAAACGACAAAAAGAACTTAATAGATATGCATTCTACTTCTCAACCCTTGAAAATTATTTTGAAAAACTATTAAAACATACAAAGAAAATCCCATCTATACATGGGGAACTACAGCATCATGCCAGAGGTTGTTATAGCGTCCTCACAGAGATTAAAAAGTTAAATCGTCAAACAGAGCATAAAATTCTCTTAGCAGAACGATTCGCTACCGCTGGCTGGCTATTAAAGGAAGTCGATTATCCAGAACATATATTTGAGGCTATTTGGAAAGACCTTTTGTTTAACCAATTTCATGATATTTTGGCAGGAACAAGTATTTATGAAGCCTACCAAGATGTGAGAGACCAGTTAGGGGCTGGAAGACATCGAGCGGATGTTATTATCAATCAAACTATGCAGAAGATAGCCCAACGTATAAATACAAAAGGAGAGGGAAATCCAATCATTGTTATTAATCCTCTTGCCTGGCCTGTAAAGCAACCTGTTTACGTTCCAGAGATTATAAAAAGAGGGCTTAATGTTGATAATGTAGAGTTAGTAGATGATGAACAAAATTGTTGTCCTATTCAGACCATTCAATCAAGTTTTCCAGGTTCAAAAAAGTACGTGTTTATAGCGGATGTCCCATCAATGGGTTATAGGGTTTATTTTGCAAGGTCTGAGTGTGAAACTCATAGAGAGATACACAAATTGGGCTTAAAACCTTATTTACCACCACATCCCCCTGAGGTAAAGAAGGACACATTAGAAAATGACCATTGGTATATTGAATTCGATACAATTCGAGGTGGTATTTCTAAATTATATGATAAACAACATAAGGTCGACGTTCTTAATCACTCTGCCAAAGTAGTTCCAATAGTTGATTCTTCCGACACATGGAGTCATGATGTGTCTGAATACTCTGTAGAAGCAGGAAAGTTTAAGCTTACAGATATGTTCATAAAAGAGAGAGGAGAGGTGCTTGCAAGTATAGTTCAAGAATTTGAATACAACAACTCTAAAGTTGTTCAAGAAATAATCTTATACAAGGACATAGCAGATATTGATGTTTCATTGGATATTCTCTGGTTGGAAAAGTATGCCGTCTTAAAGTGGTTTGCAAATACAAGAATTAGACATGGCACCGCCACATACGAAGTCCCCTATGGAATTCAAGTCCGCCCTTGCAATGGGGAAGAAGAGCCAGCTCAACAATGGGTTGATTTGTCAGGCACTATCGATGACAAACCTTATGGTTTTGCCGTGTTAACAACGGATAATTATGCCTATGATATAAAGGATAATATCATTAGAGTAACATTGCTACGTAGCCCTGCTTATGCTCATCATGAACCTAATAGATATACTGCTGAAGCCAATTATCCAATTATAGACCAAGGCTGGCATCATCAAAAATTAAGACTTTTCCCTCATGCTGATGATTGGAGAAAAACAAGGATTGTAAAATCAGCATGGGAGTTAAACGTGCCTTTAATTGCTCACCTTGAACCGACACATAAGGGAAATAGAGAACAGAGTGCAACGCTATTGGGCACAGAAGCGGAAAACATTCTAATTTCCGTTGTAAAAAAGGGTGAAAACAATAAAGACCTCATTATCCGAGCCTATGAAACGCATGGTTATGAAACCACAACAAATTTACATCTCTTCTTTGCTCAGTTAGTGTTTCCACTTATATTCAAACCCTATGAAATAAAGACAGTTCGTATAAATATGATGAATGGAAAAATCACCGAAACGAATCTTTTAGAGGAGATTGAAGGTGAATCTAATTGAAACGATTGAACAAATATGTCTTTCTATTCTTGACGAAAATCCAGACCCATGGGTTCCCATAAAAGAACTCGTCCAGAAATGTAAAGAAATTACAGGTAATCAAAGCATCAACGAATCATTATTAAGCTCATTTTTATCGAAACACCCAGAAGTGAAGGTTATTAATCCATTAATGTCTGATGAACCAGTTATTGCACAGATGATAAAAGAAAATAAATTAGACCTATCACCTGTTGCCATCTTAAAAAAACGTCTACCTAATGACAAAGATATGTTTATATGGATTTATAATCATTTAACCCAACTCATAGAATTACTAAATAAAATGGAGGCGGAAGAAATCACAGAGGTAAAAAAGGACAAAATCAACAACATCCTTCAAAAAGCAAATAGCTTACAAGAAAAGATTAAAGAACATATTAAATAAAACGGTATGATAAGATGTAAAAATAAACGGATAGTATGAAAAGAGATGATGTATGAATATGACAATTTTCATAACAGGTATATGGTTTTTATTAATTTCATATCCTGATATTATTACATTAAATGTAGAGCCTATTGTTCGTGATGCCATCATAACCGATATAAATGCAGATGGAAGAAAAGATATTGTGTTTCTTATATCAGAAGAAGATGGATACAAGAAAAAAATAATTATCTATTTACAAAGAGAAGAACCAGCATTATTTGGAAATAATCCTTCCAATATATTTGATATAAATGAACCCTGCTCTATTGTTTTTATCTCAAAATGTGAGGGTAAGCCATGTATTGTATTCGGCAATTGTGATAGTTTTTATATTTATGATTATCAGCAAGGAGAAATAAAATTAAAAACTACTATAAATATAGTTAATTCTTTTCCATGTAATGCAAAAGAACCCTTGGTCTTTCGTGAGATATGTTTTGATTTAGATAACGATGGCGATAACGAATGGTTTGTTCCTACACCGCATGGCATTACGATAGTAAAGAATCTAAAAATATTAACTTCATTACCATTAAATCTGTTTCACGAAATCATTCCAGGAAATAACCTAACATCATTTTATCAATATCCAGGGGTCTACCCTTTAAATAAAAGTGCAGAAAATCCCAAACCAATTGCATTTTTAGGTAACAAAGAAATAATAATTGCACATGGTGAAAAATGGAGTTCCAATTATAAATTTGAGATACAACATAAGAATCCTGAGAAATGGGACGTATCATATCGATTGGGAGATGTAAATGGAGATGGCGTCCCCGATATTCTATTCACAGAAACACAAGGAACAATTAATTTAAAAACAACAGTGTTCATGTATATATCCACAGGAAAATATGAATATCCAGAACAGCCACAATTTGAATACAAAATTAAAGGTAGTATGTGTTTGCCTATGATAAAAGATATCAATAATGATACGAAAGATGATTTAATTTTATTTAGTATTCCTCTTGGCTTAACAAACTTCATAAATTTCTTTATTAGGGGTAAATTATCAGTAGATACGAAAGTGTTTTTAGCGAAAGAGAACGGATTTCTACCCAAGCCTGACTATCAAACATCCATTACAATGGATGCCCCTGAAGGGAGAGACCAGGTTGCGTATGCCGTGGACGACTTTTCAGGGGATGGCTTAATGGATATTGCCTTTGGCCAATCACAAAATACTATTGCAGTAAATATCGCTACTCAGGAAGGCTCACTAAAAACGAAATCGTGGTTAAGGGTTGATGTGCCAGGTTTTGGTCTTATTAGAACAGGAAAAATAAATGAGAATGCAAATAAAGATATCGTCCTTTTTCGTCCCACAGGGGAGAACAAGGCTCGTGTAGATGTAATAATATTTTAAACTTCATGATAAAATATCTTGAAAAGATTTATTTTAGGGAATGTAGCACGTATGGAGTTATTTGACGACGCATTTGTAAAAGCAAAAGAAAAACATGAATTTCTTTGTAATGAGATAGAACGACATAACGAACTGTATTATGTCCATGCCAAACCCGAAATTTCAGATTATGAGTACGACATGCTATTAAAAGAGCTGGAGGCTTTAGAAAGAGAATATCCCCAATTACAAACACCTTATTCGCCAACACAACGTGTAGGTGGAAAAGTAATCGATGAGTTTCAGTCTGTAGAGCATAAAGTTCCGATGTTGTCTATAGATAATACGTATAATGAAGCGGAAATACGCGAATTTGACCAGCGAATACACCGTGCTTTATCAACAGATGAAAAGATTAGTTATGTGGTTGAATTAAAAATTGACGGGGTGGCAATTTCTATTACCTACGAAAGTCAGATATACACACGAGCAGCAACAAGAGGTGATGGTTTCCGCGGTGATGATGTAACAGAAAATGTAAAAACAATTAAAAGTGTCCCTTTGAGATTAAGAGGTTCTGCCCCTAAAGTGGTAGAAGTCCGTGGCGAAGTATTTATGAGAAACGAAGAACTTGAGAGATTGAACCAGATAAGGGAAGAAAATGGAGAAGAGCCTTTTAGAAATCCACGGAATACAACTGCAGGCACATTAAAATTAAAAGACCCACGTTTGGTAGCCCAACGGAAATTAGATGTATTTTTCTATGAAATTGTGTTTGAAGAGCAAAATAAAGATATATGCAAAACGCATGTAGAAACACTTACCACATTAAAAAAATGGGGATTGCCTGTTAATCCACATTGGACTGCCTGTGCTGATATAAATGAGGTTATTAAGTGCTGTAATGAATGGAGAGAAAAAAGGTATTCCTTAGGTTATGAAACAGATGGCATGGTTATAAAGGTGAATGAACATAAGATACGCGAACTGTTAGGCTCTACCAGCAAATCACCACGATGGGTGATAGCGTATAAATTTCCAGCAGAGACAGCAAAAACGAAATTGCTAAATATAAAGGTGCAAGTAGGAAAATCAGGAGCATTAACCCCAGTGGCAGAAATGGAACCAGTCCTTCTTGCAGGGACGATAGTAAAACGAGCCACGCTCCATAATTTTGAAGAATTAGAGCGTAAAGATATACGAGTCGGCGACACAGTCGAAATACAAAAAGCAGGTGAGATTATTCCCCAGGTGATACGTCCCATTTTGGAACTTCGCCCACCTGATGCAAAACCATTTAAACCTCCAGAAATTTGCCCTGAGTGTGGTAGCCATGTCCAGAAAGACCCAGAAGGTGTCTTTTATCGTTGTTTAAGTATCGACTGCCCAGCACAATTAAAACAGAGAATTCAACACTATGCTCAAAGAAGGGCTATGGATATTGAAGGATTAGGTCCAGCTTTAGTTGAACAGTTAGTTAACAAGGGATTAGTAAAAAATATAGCAGATATCTACCGTTTGAAAAAGGAACAATTGGTAGAACTGGAAAGAATGGGAAGCAAATCTGCGGATAATCTGCTAAATGCAATTGAAAACAGCAAAAACAGACCAATAAGTGCTTTAATTTTTGGTTTGGGAATACGACATGTTGGCCAGCACATTGCCGAAATCCTCGCCGAACACTTCTGTTCAATTGAAAACCTAATGACAGCAAGTGTAGAAGAACTTACTTCTATAAACGAAGTAGGACCTATTGTAGCAGAAAGTATAAAAAACTTTTTCACAACGAAAGAAAATATAGAACTTATAAACGACCTAAAACAATTAGGTCTTCGAATGTCAGAAGAAAAAACAGAAATAGCACCAGAAAAAAATATCCTAAGCGGAAAAACCTTTGTTGTGACTGGTAGCCTTAAAAATTTTACCCGTGACCAAATAGAACAAAAAATTAAACAATTAGGAGGCAAACCTACTTCATCTGTAAGCAAAAACACAGACTTTGTGCTGGTAGGAGAGAATCCAGGCTCTAAGTATGACAAAGCAGTACAATTAGGATTAAAGATTATAAATGAAGATGAATTTCTTGACATGATACGGGGGAATGAATAATGGAAACCCCTACGATTAAAGCACCATCCCAAATCAATTCAAACTCAGGTAAAGAATTATACAGGCAGATAAAGCATTTAGAACTTCATAAGAAAGATAAGATTATTATCGATTTATCTCAAACAGATTCAATAGACACCTATGGATGTGCATGGATACTCCACATCGCAGAGGAATTAAAAAAGAAACATTGCACTCTTATCTGGACTGGTGAAAAAGAAAAAGTGAAAGAAATATTAGAAATAGTTTCACCAGCATTCGAATACAAACCACTAAAAACAAGAACAACTTCAGGGGTTTTCGACATAATATTTGATAAATATAGTATAATTTTTTCCGAAATTAAAGATTTTATAAATTTATGTATCGATGCTATTTATTGGACTATTTTAGCACCATTATTAGGAAAAAAATTCCGCTGGGAATTGTTTATTGAAGAAGTTTATGAGATGGGTGTTCGTGCAGTTAGAATCGTTTGTCTAATGAATTTTTTGTTAGGCTTAATCATAGCCATGCTTTCAGCAGCACAGGTTGCCAGTTTCGGATTAAGTATTTATGTTGCCAATTTAATTATGATTGGATTTGCTCGTGAACTTGCCGCCATTATGACCGCAACTGTTGTTTCCGCACGAACAGGTGCGGCTATCTCTGCAGAAATATCCACAATGAAAGTTCAAGAAGAAATCGATGCTCTACGTGGCATGGGTATCAACGTTGTTCAATATCTTGTTGCCCCCAAAATGCTTGCACTTCTTATTGTTTTACCTTGTTTATCTGTTTTAGGCCTTATCTTTGGGCTTCTTGGAGGTTCAGCGTGGGGCATTGTTGTTTTAGGTTTTAATCCCGCAGTATGGTTCCGACAAACAATCAATTCAGCCCAATTCAATGATTTATTGCAAGGATTATTAAAAACATTTGTTTTTGCAGTATTCATTGTCTTAATCGGCTGTCATAATGGATTTAGAGTTGTTGGCGGTTCAAGGGGTGTAGGACTTATGACAACTCGGGCAGTTGTTATGGATGTTTTTATGTTAATTGCAGTTGACATTGTATTTGCAGTAATTTTTTACTATCTTATATAACATTGAAAGGTTAAGCATTGAGTCCAAAAACGATATTAAAAGTGGAATCCTTGGAAGTACGATATGGAGATAGAGTAATCCTTGAAGATGTCTCATTTGAAGTTTATGAACACGAGATATTTCTAATCGTAGGCGGTAGTGGTTGTGGCAAAACAACACTGCTTAAAGCCGTGTGTGGTCTCTTAAAGCCATCAAAAGGACGTATTTACATTAATGGTCAGGATGTGACAGTATTGGACGAGGAAGAACTGTCAAAAGTATTGCAGAACATAGGAATTGCCTTTCAATCAAGTGGCTTAATTAATTCAATTACCGTGGGCGACAATGTTGCCCTTCCACTAAGAGAATATGGCAAAACAGACCAAGAAATTATTAGCGATATTGTTCGTATCAAGTTGAGTTTAGTTGGTTTATCTGGTGTCGAAAATATGATGCCCGAAGAGTTATCAGGTGGTATGAAAAAACGTGCAGGTCTGGCAAGGTCATTGGCATTAGACCCACCACTTGTTTTCTTTGATGAACCTTCCGCAGGTTTAGACCCTATTATTGCTGCAGAATTAGATGAACTTATATTAGATTTAAGAAACATATTAGGTATAACATTTGTAATAGTAAGCCATGAACTGGAATCAATAAAAAAGATAGCTGACCGAGTTCTCATGTTAGATGGCGGAAAGAATATTTTTTGTGGAACATTAGAAGAAGTAAAATATACTCATATACCTAAAGTAAAACAATTTTTCGAACGGAAACCCAATGAACAGAAAATGATAACTTCATATAGATAATACAGTAAAAACAACAAGGATAAAATCGTGGCTACGAAAAAACAAAAATTTCAAGTTTCAATATTTCTTCTTGTCTCAGTTTCTCTTGTATTAACAATTATTTATTTTGTCTCTGGAATGTATAGCAATTACGGGGTAAGATATCGAATCGAGTTTGATGAATCTGTTTTAGGAATTTATGAAGGCGGTGTTGTCGAATATTTAGGTGTACCTGTCGGGAAAATTGAGGAAATAAAGGTCAGCCGTGAAGGAAAACCAAACGTTGTTGTCAATATTGACAGCAAAAAAGTAACCCTGCATAAAGGTGTTGAAGCAAATCTTGTCATTTATAGCCTTGCCGCTGGAACAATGGCAATTTCTTTACGGGGCGGTGACCCTAATGCACCTATATTACCCCCAGGAAGTAAAATACCAGCACGACGCTCTACTATTTCCGCTGTGAGTTCAAGAATTGAAGAACTTGTTGAAGATTTAAAAAACATTCTTGACTCAGTCAAAAAAGGAATGGAAGGACTTGAATCAGGAGATTTAACAGAAATTGCTCACAAAGTTGATAGAGTATTGGAAAAAGGAGAAGAAGTATTGGACAATGCCAAAAATACGTTGAAAAATATTGAAGATACGTTAGGGAAAATAGAACCCAAAATAAGTAAAACGTTAGATACCAGTGAGAAAACCGTTGGTGATATAAAACAACTTTCAAAAAAAGCAGAAGACTTGGTTACTACAATAAACGAAAAAGCAAAACAGTTAGATATCCAAAAAACACAAGATAACTTAAACAATACAATGGAAGAAATACAAAAGTTATCCAAAAACGTAAATGATTTAGTGAATGACCTGAAAAGTATAACCAGTACCGCCTCCTATAAGGTAGATAATGTTGAGTTTTCAATACAAAAAACATTGGAAGAAATGAACCAAACATTAGAATCATTAAGAAATGTATTAGATACAATCAAAAACAATCCAGCCTCTCTAATAAGAGGAAAAGCATATCCAAAAGAAGGAAAGTAAATATGAAAGCAAACATAAATAAAGGAAGTATCCTAATTTTTATAATACTTGCCTCTTTTTCAGGGTGTTTATCTCCAACAATGTCAAATACCCCGATAAAATATTATTTACGCCCTGAAATTGATGAACTACGAGGCGAACCCACGGGGCTTACCCTCGCTATACGAGGTTTAGATTACCCAAGAACAATTACAAACTATGTAACCTATTTAGATGAACAAGGTAAAATGTATATAAATGAAAATGAAGAATGGGCAGAACACCCCTCAGATGTAATTAAAAAAATCCTTATAAAATCATTTCAAAGAACAGGAAGATTTCAAGATGTTGCAGATGCTGTGGAGATAAAAAATCCCGATGTAATTCTTATCGGAGAAATTAATGCATTTTACAAAGTGAAAGAAAATTCACAGCAAAAAATATATATATCAGTAAATTTGAGGATAAGGGAACAAAAATCAAGCAAGATAATATTTAATAAAAACTTCAGTGTTGAATCTGTCATTGAAAACGATGAATATTTTATTCAAACAGTAAATAATGCTTTGTCAAAACTCGCAAAAGATATTGAAATTGAAATAAACAATAGCCAATTTAATGTTATACCTATTAGATAAATTAGATTGTAAAAATGACATAGCACTCAACATAAAAGAAACTTTCAAATGCAATTTCTGACCAATTTTATAAATATATTCGCAGAGATGGCACCCTATTTATTATTTGGGTTTCTCATCGCAGGTATTTTATCTCAAATCCTCCCAACATGGTGGGTCAAAAAACATCTTTCTGGTAAAGGTTACGCACCTATTTTCAAAAGTGCATTAATAGGAATACCTTTGCCTCTTTGTTCATGCGGGGTAATTCCAGTTATGGCATCACTTCGAAAACAGGGAGCAAATGTTCCAGCAATGTTAGCATTCATTCTATCCACACCCCAAACAGGTGTTGATTCCATTCTTGCTACCTATGCGTTGTTAGGACTACCTTTAGCAATATATAGACCCTTTATCGCACTAATTACTGCTGGTGTAGGTGGATGTTTGTATTATTGGATTAGCAAAAGAAAGGTTGAAAATGATGAGACTACCGAAATAAATAATAATGATAACCAGATAAATTATTCGGATGAAAACCCGAACAGAACAATAAAGGAACGAGTTATTGATATACTCCATTATGGTTTTTTTACATTGCCCCGTGAAATTGCAAAACCGCTGATTTTTGGAATTATTATTGCTGGAGTTATAACGACATTTATTCCACCAGGAGTTATTACAAAATTTTTAGGAAATGGAATATTACAAATTTTCTCCGCTATTTTAGTCGGGATACCGATATATGTATGTGCCACAGCATCCATACCAATTGCACTTAGTTTAATATATTTGGGTGCTTCGCCAGGTTCTGCCTTGGCTTTCCTTATTGCAGGTCCCGCAACAAATATGGCTACTATTGCAGTCGTAAAACAGTTCTTGGGCAAAAAAGCAGTAATCATTTATGTTTTAACAATGATTGTTTCAGCCTTATTCTTCGGACTTACATTTGACTGGCTTACAAACTATGTTCCTTCATTCCAGTTTTCAAATCATGTACACTTAATGTCTCATAGTAGTCTCGCAGATAGCCCTGTAAAATTCATCTCTCTTTTGTTGCTAACTATCATTTTAATCCTGAGTACAATAAAAATAGATTCAATTATTCAATATTTTATGAAGAGAAAAATTTCGCCCACGATTAAAGAAGAACCATATTTGAAAATTAAAGTGGATGGAATGACCTGCTCACACTGTTTAACAAGAGTAAACTCTATTATTTCAAACATAAGTGAAGTTAAAGAGGTGGATATATCCCTTGAAAAAGGTATCGCTACAATCTATGGCAAACCCTCCTTCAATACTATTAGAAATATACTAATTAAAGAAGGTTATACATCGGAAATAATTGAGGACCATACCACCTGCTCCTGCCATACATTAAGTAATTGCCAATGCCATTAACAAATGAGTTTATACTTCTCAATGAACGCAAATTATCCCTGTGAGAGAATGAATATCGTTGACACTTTGTAAATGTTACATATTTTAGTGAAGTTATCTTGTCTATGAGAAAGGTGATACTATAAGTGCTTCCGTTTACAGAGAGGATTAATAGATAACAATGTATTATTAAGACAACGACACTTATTAAAATTTTATAGAGATTGATTAGTTTTTTCTACCTCAGAGAAATTAATTATTAATAGTATCCTTCTTCTTAATCCGGCACAAGAAACCCACTACTTTTCGCACTCAGTAAAGTTAAATATCTTCTTGATTAGGTTATTTTATATCCGTTATTTCAGAAGGTAATTCACTTAAAATAGACTGTATCTCTGATTGAAAACTTTGCTCTATTTTTTCCTGAATTAGATAATTAGAAATTTCATTATTAATTTTAGTTAAAGTATTCATAAGGTCAAAGTCTGGGTATTTCCCAGAGAAATTTTTTGCACTATCTAACAACTGACCTTTTAACTCTTGAATTCTATTGTTTACATATCGAATACCCCGACCTTTTTGTTGATTTTCAAGAGGAAATTCATCCGTAACTTCATCGTATGTAGCCAATGCCTGTCTTAGTAGAACAATCGCTTCAGCAATATGCCCTGATAACGCTTCTTGTTCTGCTGTATTTTGCAATTTATCAGCACGTTCCAGAGCCTCCTTTGTCATAGCCAAACGAGCATCTCGTTCTTTTATATCACGTTCTGTATCCAGTCTTAAACGCTCTGCTTCAGGGTGGAGTGGGTCTGCCGTTACAGCATTCTTAAACCAATCTAAAGCCTCCTCTAACTTCTTCGCCTCTCTTGATTTGTTCCCCTTATCCACATAATAATCAGCAATTTTACGAGCAATTTCTCTTCGATTTGGATTAAGTTGAATAGCCATTTGATACTGTTCTACTGCAAGTTCGCTAAGTCCCGTTTGCATAAGTGTGTCACCCAATTGTATATACATATCTTCGGTGAATGGCACAAGTGCACTCAGTTTTTGGATGCCTAATTTAATTTCTTCGGGATTCCCTCGTTTCGCATAAAACAAACCTCCCTGTAATGCATATTCCCTTAATGCCGATTCACCTACATTGCCAATAGTTTGATTAGGAATAAGGACGGTATACCAGACATCAGCCACCGCATTTAATGAGATACTGACACATTCAGGTAAAGTAGTAGATGCAGTGCCACGAAAACCTACATTAGATTTATACTCCTGTTCAAATATGGTATCTCTTGAACTTATTTGCCTCGAGAGTTGTGAAAAATATACTGAGGGATTAACTCGTTGACGTGGATTTGTCCGTAGCGAAACCTTTTCAATCATCTTTTCAACATCAGCATTATAAAGTGTTTGAATTGTCAGGTCAGCATTTTGCAGTGGAGATGTTGCCTGTGCAGTTAATTTTCCAAGAATACCCAAACGATAAGCATAATACGGATCTATCTTTTTAGGCTTTACTGCTATTAATAAGTTTATTTCTGTCTCTATAGCCCGAACAATATCAGTTCGAGCTGTCGGAACAAGTGAATAAAGAACATCATCAGGTATACCTGCTCCATTTTTTAAGTCTTCCTCTAACTTTTTCAAGGAGGTGTTAAGCTCTTTATCTAAAAGATGGATAGCATTACTAATGATAGATATTTGCGCCGTAGGTCCCCAACAATAACCCGAAACCGAATAAAAAATAAACGTTAATAGTATGCAATAAAAGAAAAATTTTATTCGAAACATATCGCTATCCTTATTGAGTATTTGTAATCTGTTGTTGAGTATTCTGGGTTGATAACAACGTTTGCTCTATTTGTTCCATTAACACTTCAATCTCCGCTGTAGAGTAAGATGGAACAACCTTCTTAACAATCTGAACATATTTTTTTAAAAGGTTCAGTCCTTCGGAAAGCACATTTCGGCGAATATAAAGAAGGCCATTTTCAAGATAAGCAGGTGCATACTCAGGGTCTTTTTGTATCGCACTACTAAAACATTGTTGTGCTGTTGACATGTCATTGTTGGCTAATGCAATACGTCCTTCTATTAAATAACTCCTCGGGGATTGTTGACCTTTATTTTTTATGGCTTGTATTAATTCCGTGGCTTTGGTTAGATTATCCTGTTTGAAATAAATCATCGCCAAGTCTAAAGTCGCCTCATACGAGTAATTACCTTCCATATTTTTAATCTTTTCCAATTCTATTATCGCTTCTGTGGTTAGCCCTGAATTCAACAAAGTTAATGCATATAAATAATTGAGCATAGCAGGAGATTGTTCTTTTGTTTTTACAGTCTGTAATAATTGAAGAGCACGATTCGAATCCCCAGACTTAAGTAGCTGACAGGCAAATAAAGCCTTATCAGCGTCGCTGAGCCCTTGCGTAGTGGTTTCTACAATAGACATATATTTCTGCTTACCGTTCTCATCTTTTCTCATATCTGCTAAGAGATATAACAAAGTCGCATTCTGGGAGTCTGCAGATACCGTATTAGCAAAGGTCAATGCCAAATCATAATTCCCGTATGACATAAGAAGGGCGATAATTCCTTCTTTCTTCATATTTGTGCTGGAGGCTAAAGCGATTATCTGTTCAGAATCCATATTATTGAGAGCTTTAGGATTAGCAAGTAGTGAAAGCAATTTTAAATCATTTCGTTCGGGATATAAATCAACTAACTTTGTAAGATACTTTAATTGTGATTCCTTGCTTTTTTTATTGTGTGCAGAATACAGGGCTAACCATACCGCATCCGTATTCTTTTTATCCTTCTCAAAAGTCTTTTCAAATTCAGCCATCGCCTCATCGTATTGCTTATTTTTCAAATACATCTTACCTAAAACAAAATGGGCTCTTGTATTGTTCGGATTTTTTGCAATGTGTTTTTGTAGCGAATCTATCGCACCTAACAAGTTTGTTCGACTTAAATTTATGGCACTTGAGACGGGGTCATAGGTAATAAAAATGATACCTGCCCCTATAACAATAATTAATAAAACAAAAACAAGTCCCACAATTAAATATTTTTTCAACTGTTCCGACACTATCCTTCTCTTAATCTTTGGTGTCTCCTGAACAATTTTTGTACCAGTAAGCAAGTTTGTTCCACAATAGATACAAATAATATCTGTTTTATTCACAGGGGATTTGCAATTGGGACAATATAACTGCTGAGATTGAGACTCTGTTTGTAATGGTGCGGATATGGTTGTTGCTTGTAATGGAGCACCACAATGAGGACACTGTTCTATATCATCTTTAACAGGTTTATTGCAATACGGACAATGTTTCATGTCTTATCCTTTTATTTATTCAATGTTCTTGTTTATCTTCTTCATTAATCATAGCAACATAATCTAACTCTATTTTATTTTTACAATGACTACAAAACGTTCTTCCGACAGGATTTCTATGTCCACATATTTTACATTTTGGGAAAAATAAAGAAGGCACTGTAATAAGGGTCACAGTCAACGTTATTCCTACCATAATAAATAAATATACTAAACGCATAATAAATGTAAGTCCTTACATTTTTCCTTCTAAAATAGTTTACATAATTATTATATCTATATATCAATAAAAAATAACATAAAATTATGGAATTATTTCCTCAACAGAATTGACAACCCTCGTAGGACGGTATGGATATTTTTCTATATCTTCCAATTTGGTAACACCAGTTAAAACAAGAATTGTTTCAACACCAGTTTGTACACCTGCAACAATATCGGTGTCCATTCGGTCTCCAATAATAACAGTATTTTCAGAATGAACCCCAAGGTAATTCATTGCACTTCTCATCATAAATGGATTAGGTTTACCGATATAAAAAGGACTTCTCCCTGTTGCTTTTTCGATAAGTGCCGCCATCGCTCCACATGCAGGGACTATGCCTGTTTCTGTCGGTCCTAATGGGTCAGGATTGGTAGCAATAAATTTTGCCCCTTTACGTATTAACCTGACCGCAAGTGTTATTTGGTCAAAATTATAGTTTGATGTCTCACCTAAAATAACATAGTCAGGATTATACTCAGTGATAATATATCCTGCCTGATGCACAGCGGTAGTCAAACCACTTTCTCCGAGAACGAATGCCGTTCCGTTAGGTTTTTGCATCCTTAAAAACATACCTACAGCCACTGCCGATGTATATATATTTTCAGCCGATATTTCAAGATTGAGAATGTTCAAACGATGGGATAAATCCATCGGAGTAAATTTAGGATTATTAGTAAGGACTAAAAATTTACTTCCTGCTTCATTTAACCGTTGTATGAAGTTGTTAGCACCAGGAATTACAGAATTCCCTTTAACCAAAACACCATCCATATCAATCAAGTAATTTTTTACAATTTTAGTAGAAGAATCACTCATTTAATTACTCCAAAAAAATATTCTGTATATAAATTATTTGTTATAATCAGTAATTGTTAGTGCATATATTAACAAACTTATATATAGTTACTAAAAATATCATAGGAGTTTGTCTATATGAATTATAAAAGAAATATAACAATTGTATTCATGTTATTAGCGGTCATTATTTCGTTGTCTATACTTTCTTGTCGAACACTTGCTGGACAACCCGAAATTAAAAAAGTTGAAGTTATACCCAATGAAATTTATCCAGGTGACACCGCAGTTATACAGGTAGTTGTCAAAGATAAACACCATATCGTCCAGAAAGTCGAAGGGATTGTTAAAGAAGACCCAAGAATAAAACTACGATTGAGAGATGATGGTATAGAACCCGACAAAAAAGCTAACGATGGAATATGGATATTAAAAGTAGATGTTCCGAACGAAGTAATGCCTGGCGAGTTTATGCTTGAAATAACTGCGTATCGTAAAGATGGACTTCCTATAAAAGTCCGACATAAAGAAGAAAAGATTGTAACCTTAAAGAAGGAAATACCGATTGTTATAAAGAGTAAGAATTAATAATGTCCCTAATCCTTCAATCATTTTTATCCATCCTTTTAATTTTAGTTTTAAATGAGTCTGGTATCCCTAAAAAAAATATACTATTTCTGACGATAGATACACTTCGTGCTGACCATTTAGGTTGTTATGGTTACAATCTACCTACTTCTAATAACATTGATGCCCTTGCAAAGAAAGGATTGATATTTGATAATTGTATTGCTGAAGTCCCTCTGACATGTCCATCTTTCTCGTCAATGTTGACCTCACAATATCCCCGTTATCTTGGTGTAACCCGAAACGGATTAGGTATATCAGATGATAATAAGACTGTTCAGGAAATCTTAAAAGAACATGGATATTTTACATTCTGCGTTCAAAGTAACTGGACACTAAAATCCAGACTAAGTAACTTAAATCAAGGTTTTGATATATATGATGATGATTTTCATAATAAAAGATGGGGAATTTTTTCCTCTGAACGAATCGCAGATGAAGTGACCAGAAGGGCAATACAAATATTAAATAATTGCCCCCAAGATAAACCATTTTTTGCCTGGGTACATTATAGTGACCCTCATGCTCCATACCATTTCAGAAAAGAATATAATCCAGGTAGTAAATTACAGAATGATGAGACGAAAATTGGAAAAGTTATTAAATCTTATGATTCTGAAATAAGATTTACAGATGAACATATCGGTAAATTATTAATGCATCTTCCAAAAAATACCTCCATAATATTTGTCGCTGACCACGGCGAAAGTTTATATGAACACAACTATTTAGGACATGGTAGAAAACTTTATCAAAATGAAATTAGAATCCCTTTTTTCATCGTCGATGACGAAGTCATACCTGGTAGAACATCAATTCCCGTAAGAGGTATTGATGTTGGACCCACAATATTAGGAATAGCAAAAATAGAAAAACCCAAATATATGTTAGGAAAAGATATATTGAACGAAGAAATTCCAGTAAATAGAGTTCGAGTAATAGAGACCTATGGAGGTGCTGTCCCTAAAATTCCCATCCTTCGGTTTTTTATGAAAAACTCAAAACCTATTATGCAATCTGTTATCGATAATAACTGGAAACTTATTGTCAGTGGTATACAAAAAGAACTTTACAATTTGAAAGATGACCCTAAAGAATTAAATAACCTTGTATTAAAAGAACCTGAAATAGTTATAAACGTGCAAAAAGTAATAAAAGAATGGTCAAGAAAAATACCAAAAACAAACCCTAAAACTTCAAATAAAATGTCTGATGAAGATATGGAGGTTCTCCGTTCTATGGGTTATTTAGAATAGCATTGTAGGTTGAAATTAATTTCCTCTCCAGCCTGTATCAGGTGTGCAACACTCAGACCAATTACTGTATTCTCCATTTCTTACTTCACGAACACACACCCAATAATAATACACAATGGGGAGTACTTTCTTTCCTGAACACGAAAAGGTAGACTCTACTTTTGCAGGTTCTGCTGTATAATCAAAAAAATAGGGGAAATGCGTTACCCCAATGATTTCCGCAGTAAAACAATTATTTACAAGGCTTCTTAAAACTACAAACTCGTATTCCTTATACAACATCTCATAAGTCCAACTTATGAACACATAATCAGAATAAAAACCATCAGTAGCAACTAATCTGTTTGGAGGTGAAGGTGTCTCGAGTTTCGCCTCTCCTTCCTTTTCCCCTTCAAAAACACTACCCCCTTCCGTTTCTTCTCCCTCTTCTCCTTCACCCTCTAATATTCCTTCGAGTATACCTTCAGTTGTCCCTTCTTGCGGTGCTTCACCATCACCTGCACCTTCAATTATACCCTCAGAAATGCCTTCATTCCCCCCTTCAATAGGTAGTTCCCCCTCAGTCATGCCTTCCTCGACCCCTTCCGAACTACCCTCCAATAAACCCTCAGTCATGCCTTCCTCGACCCCTTCCGAACTACCCTCCAATAAACCCTCAG